>JANMVW010000432.1:0-4044 GCA_031393555.1 Acidobacteriota bacterium | reverse complement strand
CGACGAGGTCGTGCTCGTCGGCGGCCAGACCCGCACGCCAAAGGTCATCGAAACCGTCCGCCAGATCTTCGGACGGGAACCGAACTCCAGCATCAACCCGGACGAGGTGGTGGGGATCGGCGCCGCGATTCAGGCCGGCATCCTGAAAGGGGACGTCAAGGACATGGTCCTTCTGGACGTGACCCCGCTGTCCCTGGGCATCGAAACGCGGGGCGGGATGTTCACCAAGATCATCGATCGCAATTCCACGATTCCGACCCGCAAAGCGAGGATCTTCACGACCGTGGCCGACAACCAGTCGAAGGTCGAAGTCCACGTGATGCAGGGCGAGCGCGAGATCGCCGCGCACAACAAGTCGCTCGGCCGGTTCGATCTCGTCGGCATGCCCCCCGCGCCGAAGGGGACCGCGCAGATCGAGGTCACCTTCGACATCGACTCGAACGGCATCGTGAACGTGTCGGCCCGAGACATGGCCACCAAAAGAGAGCAGAAGATCCTCGTCACGCCGGCCGGCGGCCTGTCCGAGTCCGAGATCGGAACGATCATCGAGGACGCGCAAAAGCACGAAGAAGAAGACCGCAGACGCTCCGAGTTCATCCGCGTCCGCACGCGGCTCGAGGGACTCGTCGAATCGAATCAGAAGACGTTCGCCGAGTTCGGCGCGATGCTCCCGCCGGATCAGCAGGCCAACGTGCGCAAGATCCTCGAAACCGCGCGCAAGGCGCTCGAGGGCGGCAGCGCCGCCGAGTGCACCGCGGCGCTCGAACGCATCGGAGAGGTCGGCCGTATCCTCTCGGACGTCATCCTGTACGATCCCGGCGCGTTCTCGGCCGGCGAGGACGGCGACGGCAAGGCGGCGGTCGGCGGCGAGACGGCGGATACGGTCGAGGAGGCGTGAGTCGTTGGAGGAGCGGGACTACTACGAAATTCTCGGGGTTTCTAAAGACGCCTCCACGGACGACCTGAAGAAGGAGTACCGCCGGCTCGCGCTGAAGTTCCACCCCGACCGGAACCCGGGGGACAAGTCCGCCGAGGACATGTTCAAGAAAGCCGCCGAGGCTTACGCGGTGCTTTCCGACCCCGGCAAGCGCGAGCGGTACGATCGCTTCGGTCGCGAGGGGCTTGGCGCGCAGCCGGGGTTCTCCGGGTTCGACCAGGAGGTTTTCGGCGACTTCGGCGACATCCTCGGCAACCTGTTCGGCTTCGGCAACATCTTCGGCGGCGGCCGCCGCGGTCCGCGTGCCGGACAGGATCTCCGGTACGACCTCGAGCTTTCGTTTGAACAGGCGGCCGCGGGTCTTGAAGCGCCCCTCGTCATTCCGCGCCTCGACCGCTGCGAAACGTGCGGCGGGACCGGGGCGAAGGGGAAAGAGGGCGTCAAAACCTGCGCGACGTGCCGAGGCCGCGGCCAGGTCGCCTTCCAGCAGGGCTTCTTCACGATCGCTCGCACCTGCGGCAGCTGTGGAGGCGCCGGCAAGCGCATCGTGACGCCGTGCGCGGCGTGCTCGGGTGCGGGACGCGTCCAGGCGACCTCGACGATCACCGTCCGGATCCCCGCGGGGGTGGACGACGGCATGCGCCTCCGCGTTTCCGGCGAAGGGGAGGCCAGCGGGGACGGAGGTCCCCCGGGCGACCTGTTCGTCGTCTTGCACGTCGCGCCGCATCCCGTGTTCCAGCGCGACGGCGCGCAACTCCACTGCGAGGTTGCGATCACCTTCGCGCAGGCCGCCTTGGGAACGATCGTGCGCGTCCCTCTGGTCGGCGGTGGAGAAGACGAGCTCGAAGTCATCCCGGGAACACAGTCCGGAACCGTGATGCGGTTGCGCGGCAAGGGGCTTCCGGCGCTCGACCGGCACGGGCGCGGCGACCTCAACGTCTCCATCCGTGTCGAGACCCCGCGCAGCCTTTCAAGCGAGCAGCGCGAGCTTTTCGGAAAGCTCGCCGAGCTCGACGGCCTCGAAACCCCCGAACGCGGGATCTTCGAGCGCGTCAAAGACATCTTCAATTGACCGTCCGTTGGCACGTGTTGAACGTCCGGGTTCCCGATGCATTGGACGACGAGATCGCCGCGGTTTTAGGGAGCGGAAGTCTGGGTGTCGAGGTTGCGGCCTCGGGGCCCGGCATGACCGAACTGCGGGTTTACCTCGGAGCGGCGGAAGACACCGGTTCTTGGCGCGAGCGCGCCGCTCGCGTGCTCTTAGCCCACGGTCTTCCGGCCGAGGCGTCGCAGCTTGCGATCGATCCGGTTCCGGACGGGCGCTGGGTGGAGCGCTGGCAGGCTTCGCTGTCGCCCATTCCGCTGGGCCACCGGTTCATCGTGCTGGCGACGGAAGCTGTTGCAGAACTCGGTGGGCGGGATCCGATCCGGCTGATCCCGGGAATGGCCTTCGGCACCGGCGAGCATGAAACGACGCGCCTGTGCGCGGCGGGGGTGGAGCAACAGGCCACCGCCGGGTCGCACTGGATGGATCTCGGCACCGGCACCGGGCTCCTTGCGATCGTCGCGGCGCGGTGCGGCGCTTCTCGCGTGCTCGCCGTCGATTCGGACCCCGAGGCCGTCGCCGTCGCCTCGGAGGTTCTGGCGGCCAATGCCACGGGCGGCGCCGTCGAAGTGCGCGTCGGTTCGATCGCTGCGCGCGGGGACGAGACGTTCGACGGCCTCGTCGCCAATATCCAGTCGTCGTTTTTCATCGCAAACGCCGGCGCGCTCGCCGACGCGCTCGTGAACGGCGGCGTGCTGCTCGCCTCGGGGTTTCTGACGGACGACGTCGACGAGATCGCAGCGGCGCTTTCCGCCGCCGGAATGCGGGTCGAAGCGCGCGCGTCCGAAGGGCCCTGGGCGTACCTTCTCGCGAGGCGCGGCGAGCGATGAGCGAAAGCGTCCGGCGCGCGTTCCTCGCCGCGACGCCGGCGACGGGCGATCACGCCGAGCTCGACGCCGACGAGTCGCATCACGTCGCGCGCGTGTTGCGCTTGAAGGCCGGAGACGCGCTGGCCGTTTTCGACGGGAAGGGGGGCGAGTGGGAGGCGACGATCGAGGCCGCGTCCCGCGATCGCGTGACCATCGTCGTCGGCGCGGCGCGCGGGGGAGAGGTCGAGCCTGCGCTCCGCGTCGTCGTGTTCCAGGCCTTGACGCGTCCCGAGAAGATCGAGTGGGTGCTTCAGAAGGGGACCGAGATCGGCGTGTCGGCTTTCACGCTGGTTGCGTCCCGTCGCGTCGAGGCGCCCCCTCCGTCCCCTTCGCGCCTGTCACGTTACGAGCGCATCGTGATGGAGGCCTGCAAGCAGTGCCGCCGGCGCATCCTTCCGGCGTTGACGCTGGGTTCCCTCGAACCCCCGGGAGAAGGCGTGGTCGCGATCCTTCTGGCCCACGCCGCCGGGGCCGGCTCGTTGGGCGCGGTGCTCGCCGTTCCGAAGCCGAAGGAAGTGTGGATCGCCGTCGGGCCGGAAGGAGGCTTCGCCGAAGACGAGATCGCAGCGGCGGTCTCGTCCGGATGGCGGCGCGCGTCACTCGGCCCGCGCGTTTTGCGAACGGAAACAGCCGGAGCCGTCGCGGCCGCGATCGTTCTCCACACGTGGGGCGATCTCGGTTCGACGACTGTCTCGCGCGTTCCGCCGGAAACGCAGCCGTCGGGGAGCGCCTCTCGGGCCTTTAAGCCCTCTGGTTGACTCCCCGAAAACCCGCACCTATGTTCGGGCTGAAGTCGCAACGCGACGAGCGGGGAGTCCATGGAACTGCACATCAACGACCTTCTGAAAATCTGCGACGATCGCGGGGCGTCCGATTTGCATCTCAAGGCCGGGAGCCACCCGGTGATCCGCGTGGACGGACGCCTGCTCCCGCTGACCGACCAGAAGCGCTTGATGCAAGAAGACACGATCGGCATGGCGTTCAGCATCATGGGCGCGCGCCAGAAGCAGAAATTCAAAGACAACTTCGATGGTCATGATGTGCTCGGTCCGGGTCGAGTTGATGTAGTCGATCATCCCGGCCAGCGAGGTCGACTTCCCGGATCCGGTGGTCCCCGTCACGAGGATCAGCCC
>JANMVW010000426.1:0-6053 GCA_031393555.1 Acidobacteriota bacterium | reverse complement strand
CGCTGGCAGGTCGAACTCTTCTTCAAATGGATCAAACAGCACCTGCGGATCAAAGCATTTTTCGGTACGTCGGAAAACGCCGTGAAGTCGCAGATCTGGATCGCAGTCTCGGTTTACGTCCTCGTCGCCATCGTCAAGAAGAGGCTCAAGCTCTCAGCGAGCCTCTACCAAATCCTACAGATCCTGAGCCTCACGCTTTTTGAACGAGTGCCTTTGAATCAGCTACTTACGCAGACCGTGACCGACGACATCGACACCGGTTCCGGTACACAGCTGAGTCTATTCAACTAACGTTGGGACACTACTGGGACTGTCCCCTATTTCACGCGGCGACGCGCGCGGCGCCCAGGCGGCGGCCGAGGTTGAGGATCAACCAAATCGCGCCGACCAAGAAGATGATCGGCAAGAGCGGGATCACGAGTACGGCCGTAGCCGCGAGGATCAGGCCGACCAGGCCGAAGACCAACCCGAGCCCGAGCCGAATCGCCAAACCGGCCAAACGGAGCGGGAGGAGGACAAGGCCGAACACCAGTTTGAGCAGCAGGCCCACGATCAACAGAGGGACGAGGATCAGGCACCCCACGAGAAGGCACAGGATCAACAGGACGAACATCGAACCCTCCGCGGTGCGGGGGGGAAGACCCCGCACACCCTCTATCTACGCAGCGGGGCGCGGCGGGTTCCGTCCCCTTGGGCTAACCTTCCCCCCTGGAGCCCGCAAAGCGTGCACGTTTCAACCTCAGACCGGAATCGGGAGTCCCACAAGGACGCCTCGCAGTCCTCCCAGCGGCGCCTGAGCCTGGTTCTCGGGCTGACCTTGGTCTACACCGCCGCCGAAATCGCGGGCGGACTCGCCTCGAACAGCCTCGCCCTCCTCGCCGACGCGGGGCACATGGCCACCGACGCCTTCGCCCTGGGCCTCGCCGTGTTCGCGGGCTGGATCGCCCGCCGGCCGCCCGACGGAGGCCGGACGTTCGGCTACCAGCGCGCCGAGATCCTCGCCGCCCTGACCAACGGCGTCATCCTCGTCGCGATCTGCGGATCCATCTTCTGGGAGGCGATCCACCGGTTCGCCTCGCCCCCCGCCGTCGCGACGGCGCTCATGGCCTGGGTCGCGGCGGGCGGTCTCGTGGTCAACGTCGTGTCCGCCTGGATCCTTCACGGCCACACGGAGGGGTTGAACGCCCGGGCGGCATTCCTTCACGTGCTGGGCGACCTGCTCGGGTCGATCGGGGCGCTCGCCGCCGCCCTACTCATCGCCTTTTTTGGCTGGCGTCTCGCCGATCCGCTGGCGAGCATCTTCATCGGCGCCATCATCATCTTCAGCTCGACCCGCCTCATCCTCCGCTCGATCCACGTGCTGATGGAAGGCACCCCCGCCCATCTCGATCTCGAGGAAATTCGCCGGGCGCTCCGAGCGATTTCCGGAGTGGCCGAAGTGCACGATTTACACCTGTGGTCGCTCGGGGGGAAAACGCCGCTCCTTTCCGCCCACCTGGTCGTCGACCTCACGGTGCGCGGCCACGACGTGCTCCGCTCGGCGACGACCGAGCTCCAGCTCTTGTACGGGATCGAGCACGTGACCCTCCAAATCGAGCCCCCGGACTTCAACATTCGAGGGATCGGGCGCCCCTCCATTGACAGAACGACCACCTCACCGTAGATCCCAAATGAGAGCGCCGTTCGAAGGAGCCTTCGTGCGAATACGTGTCCTCGTCTTGGCCCTCGTCACCGCCTTGACCGTCACGGCCGCCGGCGCCGCCCCCGACCCCGCCGCTAAGCTCGCGCCCTGGCTCGTGTCCCGCTTGACGGCCGCGGGCTCGGACTCGTTTCTCGTGCTCTTCGACGACGAGGGCACGCTCGACGTCGCGGTCGCCCAAGCGCGCGGAGCGCGCGAGCCGAAGCGGGCCGTCTACGACCTGCTGAGGCGCCGCGCGGGGTCCTCGCAGGCCGGCGTGCGCGACGAGCTGACGAAGGCCGGGATCCCGTTCCGATCGCTATACATCGTCAACGGCCTGGCGGTGAAGGGCGACCTCGCCCTCGCCCGCCGGCTCGCGCTCCATAGTGAAGTCGTGCGTATCGTCGGCGATCCGGTCGTTCGCGGAATCGACGTCGACCTTCTCGCTCCGGTGCCGGCCGCCCCCACGGTGGGGCCGGAGTGGGGCGTCACGAGGATCGAAGCGGACAAGGTATGGACCGTCGACGGCAAGCGGGGCGAGGGGATCGTCGTGGCGTCGGCCGACACCGGCGTAGATTGGACGCATCTTGCGCTCAAAGGGAAGTACCGCGGCTGGAACGGCACCAGCGCGAACCATGACTACAACTGGTTCGACGCGATCGAGGACCTGGCGACTCCGTTCGATGACTACACCCCGAGTCACGGCACGCACACGACCGGGACGATGGTCGGCGACGACGGTGCGGGCAATCAGGTCGGCGTCGCGCCGGGCGCGCGTTGGATCGCTTGCCGCAACATGAACCTCGGCAACGGCCAGCCGTCGACGTACATCGCCTGCAATCAATTTTTCCTCGCCCCGTTTCCCCACGGCGGCAACCCCGAAGTCGACGGCGATCCGTCGAAGGCCCCCGACATCGTCAACAACTCCTGGGGATGCCCGCCGTCCGAAGGGTGCGACGTCAACGTGCTGCGAGCCAGTTTTGCCGCCCTGCGCGCCGCCGGAATCCTGGGCGTGGTCTCGGCCGGGAACGGCGGCTCGACCACGGCGTGCAGCAGGGTCGTCGACCCGCCCGCGATCTACGAAGAGTCGTTCGTCGTGGGAGCGACCGACAGCGCGAACGTCCTGGCGAGTTTCTCGTCGCGGGGCCCGGTCACCATCGACGGCAGCGGTCGTCTGCGGCCGGACGTTTCGGCTCCGGGCGTCTCGGTTCGCTCTTCGCTCCGTGGTGGCGGCTACGGGAACTTGAGCGGCACGAGCATGGCGGGCCCACACACGGCGGGGGCGGCGGCCCTCCTCTGGTCCGCGAAGCCCCAGGTGCGCGGGCTCATCGGGATCACCCGCTGCCTCATCAGCCAGTCCGCCCGCTCCATCGTGCAGCTCCAGACGCCGCAAGCGTGCGGCGGGACGAGCGGGACCGACCGGCCGAACAACCTCTTCGGATACGGCCTCATCGACGCGTACGACGCGATCCACTTCGGGCCCGACGGCGATGGCGACGGCATCGCCAACGCCTGCGATTGCGCGGCAGCCGATGGCGGCGCCTACGACACCCCTCCCGAAGTGACTGGGTTGAGGCTTGACGCCGACAAGACGACGCTGACGTGGGCCTCTCTGTCCCGCGAGGCCGGCACCGGGACGCTCTACGACGTGATCACGGGCGACCTCGACGCCCTCAGGTCGAGCGGGCTCATCGCGGCCGCCTCTTGCGTCTCGAGCGCAGGAACGGCGAACTTGGTCGCCGACGTGCAAGTGCCCGCCGAGGGGGCCGGCGTCTACTACCTGATCCAGGCCCGCAACACCTGCGGTGTTTCGGGTTTCGGCGCCTCCTCCAACGGGACACCGAGGGTCCACTCCGACTGCCCCTGAGCGTGTACCCTTCCCGGCGTCGCACCGAGGAGGACCGCGCGTCATGCCCTTTCGCACGATCATCGAGCCGTTCCGCATCAAGACCGTCGAGCCGATCCGCCGCACCACGCGAGCCGAGCGCGAGGCCGCTCTCGAAGCGGCGCATCACAACCTGTTCCTGATGCCCGCGCGCGACGTCCTGATCGATCTCCTGACCGACTCGGGGACCGGCGCCCTCTCGTCCGAGCAGTGGGCGGCCATGATGCGCGGCGACGAATCGTACGCGGGCTCCGATTCGTTTTACCGCTTCGAGGAAGCCGTCAAGGACATCACGGGGTTCCCTCACATCCTCCCGACGCACCAAGGCCGCGCGGCGGAGCGGATCCTGTTCGGCACGATGGTCAAGCCGGGCGACATCGTCCCGAACAACACCCACTTCGACACGACGCGAGCCAACGTCGAATACCGCGGGGGCGTAGCACTCGATTTGCCGATCGCCGAAGGGCTCGACCCGGAATTACGCCACCCCTTCAAGGGCAACATGGACATCGACAAACTCGAGCGCGTGCTCGCCGACAACCCCGGGAAGGTCCCGCTCGTCATGACGACGGTGACGAACAACTCGGGGGGCGGCCAACCGGTGAGCCTCGAGAACATCCGCGCGACGCGGGACGTCTGCCATCGGCACGGCGTCCCGTTCTTCCTCGACGCCTGCCGGTTCGCCGAGAACGCCTGGTTCATCCGGACGCGCGAGCCCGGCCACGAGGGGAGGCCCCCGATCGACATCGCGCGCGACATCTTCGCCTGCGTCGACGGCTGCACGATGAGTGCGAAGAAAGACGGGATGGTCAACATCGGCGGGTTCCTGGCGCTGCGCGATCCCGAGCTCGCGCGCCGGTGCACCGACCTGTTGATCCTCACCGAGGGGTTCGTCACCTACGGAGGCCTGGCGGGATACGACCTCGAAGCCCTGGCCGTCGGATTACGCGAGGTGCTCCACGAGGACTACCTCGAGTATCGGATCCGCTCGATCGAGTACCTGGCCGAGCGGCTCACGGCCGGGGGCGTGCCGATCATGCAGCCTGCCGGCGGACATGCCCTCTACATCGACGCGAAGCGTTTCCTGCCGCACATCCCGCAAAACGAGTACCCCGCCTGGGCTCTCTCGCTCGTGCTGTACCTCGAGGGAGGGATCCGCTCCGTCGAGATCGGCTCGGTCATGTTCGGCCACCAGCCGGACGGAAGCGAGCGCCCTTCCGCGATGGAGCTCGTGCGCCTGGCGTTCCCGCGCCGCGTCTACACCCAGAGCCACGTCGACTACGTGGCCGAGGTCGTGCTCCATGTGAAGGCCATGGCCGACCGCATTCGCGGCGTCAAGATCGTCCACGCGCCGTCGACGCTGCGCCACTTTTCCGCGCAGTTCGCTCCCGCCCACGGGAAGCTGATCGCGAAATAGGGGACAGTCCCCTTTTTCTTCTAAAGATCGAACTTGACGCCCTGGGCGAGCGGCAGGTCCTTGCCCCAATTGATGGTGTTCGTTTGCCGGCGCATGTAGGCCTTCCAGGAATCCGAGCCCGACTCGCGGCCGCCGCCGGTTTCCTTCTCGCCGCCGAACGCGCCGCCGATTTCCGCCCCCGACGTGCCGATGTTGACGTTCGCGATGCCGCAGTCGCTTCCGCGATGCGAGAGGAATTCTTCGGTGCTGCGCATGCTCTCGGAGAAGATCGCGGACGACAGCCCCTGCGGGACGTCGTTCTGGATCGCGATCGCCTCGTCAAGCGTATCGACCTCGTAGATGTAGAGGATCGGCGCGAAGGTCTCGTCCTTGGGCGTTTCCATCGCCTTCGTGACGCGCACGAGCGTGGGCTCGACGAAGTGCCCCGGGCGGTCGAGCTTCTTGCCGCCGCACAAAATCTTCCCGCCCTCTTTCTTGACGCGATCGAGCGCGGCGATCATGTCGTCCACAGCGCCGGCGTCGATCAGCGGGCCCATCAGGGTGGACGGGTCGAGCGGGTCGCCGATCCGGACTTGCGCGTAGGCTTTTTCGAGGCGCGAGACGATGTCTTTCGCGATGCCCTTCTGGAGGATCAGGCGCCGCGTCGTCGTGCAGCGCTGACCGGCCGTGCCGACCGCGCCGAACAGCACGGCGCGCATGGCGAGCTCGGGATTCGCGTCGTTCATGACGATGATCGCATTGTTGCCGCCCAGCTCGAGCAGCGTGCGGCCGAGCCGCTCTCCGACGACGACGGCGATGCGGCGGCCCATGCGGCACGAACCGGTCGCCGAGACCAACGGGATCCGCTTGTCGGCGAGCATGCGCTCCCCCACGTCCGCGCCGCGTCCGATGACGAGGTTGAACACGCCCGGGCATCCGTTCCGGCCCATCACGCGCTGAGCGATGTTCTGGACCGCGACGGCCGTCAGCGGCGTCTTCGACGACGGCTTCCAGACCATCGTGTCGCCGCAAACCGCGGCGATCGCCGCGTTCCACGCCCACACGGCGACGGGGAAGTTGAACGCCGAGACGAT
>JANMVW010000417.1:0-3409 GCA_031393555.1 Acidobacteriota bacterium | reverse complement strand
CCAACGTCCCGGCCAGCTGCGGAATCGCGCTCGCGATGCGGACCGCGGGGTTCGACGAGGTCAACGCCGCCAGGCGCACGTTGTCGAGCGGGACGTTACCGTCGTTGACGAGGTTGAGCTGCACGGTCATTAACTCGCAGTTGTCGGCGATCGCATCATGGTCCCCGGTGTCGTTCGCGATCACCGCGCTACCGTTTTGATACTCGACGCTCGCCCCGCCCTGCGGGGTCGCCGTGACGCAGGCGGACACTTGCGACGGGCAGGTTCTGATCCGGTACGCGTAGGAGGTCCCGTTGACGGCGCCAACGTCCTCCAGGCTCGTTCCGGTCACGGAGGCGATTCCGGCGAACGGGCCCGCGCAAGACGCCGCGCGCTCGACGACGTAGTGGGTCACGCCCGCGGCGGCGGTCCACGAGATCGCGACCGAATCGTTGCCGGCCACCACGGCGGGCGGATCGACGGGGCCCGGCGGACAGGCGTACAGCGGCTCGGCGAGCTGGGCGACGACCGCGATGGAGGCTTTTTCGGAGGGCCACGAGTAGTCCGGCGTGAACATCAATTGGCTGTTGTAGATCTGCGTGACGGTGTCGTTACACGTCGGGGTTTGCGATTGATCGAAGCAGGGACAGATGTCGTTGCTGGTCAAGTCTTCGAGTACGGCGATCGACGCGACGCCCACGTCCCAGAACGGACAGTGGTCCGTCTGGCACATCTTGCTGGTGTTCCGCACGATCTTCGCGGGAACGATGATGTTGCCGTAGTCGGCGTTGGCCTGGACGAACGCGTCGCCCAACGCCACGCTGCCCGGCGAGTTCGTGACGTCCCAGTTGTAGACGTTCATCACGCGGTTGCCGTCGCCGTCGAACGCGGTCTGGTCCATGTTGACGGCGCGCCACATGTCGACCGACGGGTGCTGCCGTACGTACGCTCCGGAGCCGCAGATCCCGATCTCTTCGCCCGAGAACCAGGCAAAGACGATCGTGTTCTTGAAGGCGTAGTCCTTGAACGTACGCATCGCCTCGAGGAGGGCCACGCCCCCCGAGATGGCGTCGTCGGCGCCGGGGGCGTAGGCGTTGCTCTGCGCAGTCGAGTACGAGATCGTGTCGTAGTGGTTGACGAACAGCACCTGCTGGTGCTGCCCGTAGTCCACCTGGCCGGGCACGATGAAGATGAGGTTCTGCCACGCCTTCGTCTGGCTGCCGCAACCCGAAACGGCCGACGTGTAGCTCTCGCGGTGGCTCGTGTATCCCCACTGCGCGCCCTTGTCCTCGAGGTACTCGGTCGCGTGAGCGTTGGCCGCCGGGGTCGGGAACATCGCGTCGCTGTAGCGCGTCAAGATCGTGAAGGTCTGACCGCCGATGACGACCGGGTTCTCGCCCGAGAGATCCTTCACCATCTGGAACCAGCTCGGCTGACTGGTCGCCGCGAGGATCTGCGCGACCAACGGGTTGAACGCGGCGGGTGCTAGAGGCGTTGCCGCCGCGAGATCGGCCGGGTGCGTCACGCGGGGCGGCAGCGGCACGCGGGGGATCGCCTGAAACCCGGCGTACGGCTTCACGCGCGGCAGCTCGACGCGCGTTCCCGCGGGGAAGAGATAGAGATCGATTTCAGGGGTCAACCGATAGATCGAAGCGCCGGAGGCCTGAGGCGGCACGAAACCGGGCCTATGGTGAAGCATGTACATCCACTGGCCCGCGTCGGGGAATTCGGCGATCGGCGTGATCCCACGGCCCGAGAGGTGTTCGATCGCGGGGTCGGCGGCCGCCCCGACGATGAAATCGGCCTGCCGCGTCCAGACCGCGGCGCCCTCCTCGCGGAGAATCTGTTCGCTGCCGCTGGGGAAAATCGAGATCCAGTTCGTATCGGCGGCTCTGCCAAGCGTCGCCCCCGAGAGCAGGCCGACGACGAGGACGGCGCGCGCATGCAGTTTCATGATTCCCCCTACTGGGTGAATATACCGCTAGCCACCGATGGTGCCCCTGTAGACTTCGCCGATGGGTCGCATCGGGGGACGACTGAGGGTCATTGCGCTGCTCGCAGCGACGGTGACCGCCCTGTGCCTCGCGGCGTTCATTTGGGTGAAGTTCGCGCCCCGTCAAGTTCCGCCCGGGCAACCGCCTCTGACGACGCTCGAGTCTCGCTCGCTTCCCGGCTTCCGAGACGCCTTCAATGCCGCGGACGGGGAAGTTCGTATTCTCGCGATGCTCTCGCCGACGTGACCGGTCTGCGTGCGGGGGGCCTCCGCACTCGACCGCCTGCTCGCCGAGTTTCCGGACGCGCGCTTTCGCGTGTTCATCGTCTGGGAGCCGGTGCTGAGGACCGACATTGCGGCGCCGTTGACGCGCGTCCTGGCATTACTCGGGGACCGGAGGGTCGCGCAGTATTGGGACCCGAACCGGGTCATTTCAGAAGACCTCGTTCGGTCGGCGAACTCGAATCCTGCCCGGTACGGACTCGACGAGGCGTTTCCGCCCGGATACGTGGCCTGGGACCTCGTCGTCGTTTTTGCGAGATCCGCGCACTGGGAGCACGATCTCCCCGTCCCCGTCTACTACGGCGGACCGGTGACGAGTTCGATCGATGAAGCGCGTATCGCGGTCAAGAACGCCTTGGCCGAGGTGACATCGCCATGACGACCAAGGACGTCCTCGCCCAAGGAGACCTGAGCATGCCTCGCCTCATTGCAATACTCCTCCTCGCTCTCGCCGGATCGACAGTTGCGGCGGCGATGCCCGACCCGCTTCCCATCCTCCGCGTCGGCGACGCCGAAGGGCACACGATGACGCTCGACGCGCCGGGCATGTTGTATCTGGTCGATTTCTGGGCGTTGGGATGCAAGCCGTGCATCGTCGAGATGCCGGAGCTCGAACGCCTTGCGAAAGACGACGAGCCGGGCGGGCACTTCCGCCTCGTCAGCGTCGTCGCCTCCGGTTGGGAAGGGAAAGACCTCCAGGATCCGCCGGTCGCAATCCCGCAGCGATGACCTTGATGCGGGCGTTTTTCCCGTTGGCCGCGGCAGTGTCCATCGCCGCGCACGGGGCGGCCGACTCCCCTCTCGAGCGCTCGCTCGCGCGGCTTTCGCGCGTCGCCGAGTTGTACCGCGACAGCGCACTCGGATTTGCCTGTCAAGAGACGATCACGTACTCCAGCTCCGGAGGCGGTCGCATCCAGTTTGCCTACCTGTTCATCCGCGACGAGGACGGTCGGCTGCGCGACTTCCGGACCTGGAGCACGGGAACCACGGCCAAAAACCGAGGTCAAGAAGTCTATCCGCGGGACTACAACGTCCCCCGGTATGTGGAGAGCGCCTACCTGTGGGCATTCGTCTTCCGCTCCGACCGGCAGCCTCTCTACCGCTTCGACGTGCGACCCGAGGAGATCGTAGGCGGTCGGACGGCGCTGCCGATCG
>JANMVW010000407.1:0-4465 GCA_031393555.1 Acidobacteriota bacterium | reverse complement strand
CAACCTGATCATTCAGGGGATTCGGAGGATTCGCGTCGATCGCTTCACCGCGACCGATCCTTTCATGAAGGCCTCGGTGACCGCGCTCGACGAGCATCTCGACGCGGGCGTCGATCTCGACGTGCTCGTGCGCAGTCTCATCAACCAGTTCCAGAAACTCGTGCAAAACTCGCAGAGCATCTCGAACGACCTCGGCGAGATGGTCCTTTCCGCGGGCGCCGGAGACCCGGCACGGCTGTCCGATCTCGCCGCCTCGGTGCTCAACATTCCCGTCGAGGAAAAGATCGGCCTGCTCGAGCGGAACAACGTGAGAGACCGCGTCCAGAAATTGGTCGAGATCGTCACGCGCGAGTTCGAGTTGCAAGAAATCAGCAGCCGCATCCAGTCGCAAGTTGCCGACGAGGTCGGTAAAACCCAGCGCCAGTACTACCTGCGAGAGCAGATGAAGGCGATCCAGAAGGAGCTCGGCGAGGACGACGACCGGCAGCAGGAAATCGACGAATTCCGCAAGAAAATCGAAGCGGCAGGGATGCCTGAAGAGCCCAAAAAAGCCGCCGAAAAAGAGCTCGACCGGCTCAGCAAGATGCCGCCGCAGGCCGCCGAATACACGGTCTCGCGCACCTACCTCGATTGGCTCGTCTCGTTGCCGTGGGCCGCCGAGACCGAAGACAAGCTCTCCGTCAAGGAGGCGCACGCGATCCTCGACGAGGATCACTACGATCTCGAAAAAGTGAAAGACCGCATTCTCGAGTTCCTGTCGGTGCGTGCGCTCAAGAAGGACATGAAGGGGCCGATCCTCTGTCTGGTCGGCCCCCCCGGGGTCGGCAAGACCTCGCTCGGGAAATCGATCGCGCGGGCGATGGGGCGCAAGTTCGGGCGCATTTCTCTCGGCGGCATTCGCGACGAGGCCGAGATTCGCGGCCACCGCCGGACCTATATCGGATCGCTCCCGGGCCGGGTCATCCAGGGCCTGAAGCGCGCGGGCACGAAAAACCCCGTGCTCATCCTCGACGAGATCGACAAGGTCGGTACCGATTTCCGCGGCGACCCGTCCTCCGCGCTGCTCGAGGTTCTCGATCCCGAGCAAAACCACGCCTTTTCGGACCACTACCTCGAAGTCCCCTTCGATCTCAGCAAAGTGTTTTTCATCACGACGGCCAACGTTCTGGACACCATCCCTCCGGCTCTGAGGGACCGCATGGAGATCCTGCGGCTGCCGGGTTACACGGAAGAAGAGAAACTCGAGATCGCCAAGGCGCACATCGTGCGGCGTCAGATCGAGGGGCACGGCCTGACCGATGCGACGATCGAATTCGAGGAGTCGGGCCTGCGCACGATCATCAACGACTACACGCGCGAGGCCGGCGTTCGCAATCTCGATCGTGAGATCGCCAACGTCTGTCGCAAGGTGGCGCGCAAGGTCGTGGAAGGGGACCCGGGCAAGACCCTTCTGACCGGCGACAGGATCCACGAGTTCCTCGGACCGGCGAAGTTCTTCAGGGAGATCGCCGAGCGCACCGATCGCAGCGGCGTCGCGATCGGATTGGCGTGGACCTCGGTCGGCGGCGAAATTCTCTTCGTCGAATCGACGCGCATGCGCGGCCGCGGAAAGGTCACGATCACCGGGCGGCTCGGAGACGTCATGCGCGAGTCCGCGCTCGCCGCGTTGTCCTGGATCCGCTCGAACGCAAAGTCGCTCGGTGTCGACGATGGATTGTTCGACCGAAGCGATTTCAATATTCACGTGCCCGCCGGCGCGACGCCGAAAGACGGGCCGTCCGCGGGCGTGACGTTGACGGTCTCTTTGGTCTCGCTCCTTTCGGGATTGCCCGTGCCGAGCGACTTGGCGATGACCGGCGAGATCACCCTGCGGGGGAAGGTCCTGCCCGTGGGCGGGATCAAGGAAAAGGTCATCGCGGCGAAATCCGCCGGCATCAAGACGGTCATCCTGCCCGACAAGAACGAAAAAGACCTCGAGGACGTCTCGCCGGCCGTTCGCAGCGCGTTGACCTTTCGATTCGTCAAGGAGATCGAGTCGGTTCTCGACATCGCCTTTGGTCCCGCCCTTCAAGAGCGGGCGCGGAAACTCAGCGAAACGCCCGCGGAAACCGGCCGCGAGTTGAGCCCCCTGGGAGACGACGACGCCCTGGGGGACGTCGAGCCGACCGGAGCGGCGACTCCGGTCGAAACGGAAGGCTAAGAGCCCCTCAAACTTGCGCCTCCGTAACGATGGCCCTACACTGAAACCGGTGCCTCGTAGCACTCGTATTGTCCTGGATCGTGCCCGAAGAACGGGCCCAGGACGTGGTAAGAACGGTCCGAGAAGGAAGCAAGGAGGTTGTGATCGTGGCCAAGGGAAAAGTGAAGTGGTTCAACAACAGCAAGGGATACGGGTTCATCGCCCGTGACGACGGCCCCGACGTCTTCGTCCACTACTCCGCCATCCACGCCGAGGGTTACAAGACGCTCGACGAGGGGACGGAAGTCGAGTTCGAGATCAAAGAGGGTCCGAAAGGCCCGCAGGCCGAAAACGTCGTTCGCGCCAGCTAGGTCGAACCCAAGCGGTATACGAAGGGCCCCGGGTTTCTCCCGGGGCCTTTTTTTATCCCGCATCTCGAGGTGAGCGATTCCCATGGCGCGTGAGCAGGGCCCCGAGATCGATTGGGTCGCGCCGTCTTCGCGGCGCCGTAAGCGGTTGCGCGTCGCGATCCTGGCGCTCGAAGGCGCCGCGCGCGGCGAGCTCACAGACGCCTTCGCTTTCGCCTCTCGGTTCGACGGCAAGCCGCTGCTCGTCGCGGTGGATGGCGGGCTGACCACCTGCCGCGCCATGCGCAAAGCTCCCGATCTGTTCGTCGGCGATGGCGATTCGGCTCCGGCGCTCCCGAGCGGTATCCCGTCGACGATCTACCCGGTCGCCAAGGACTTCAGCGATTTCGCCGGCGCGCTCGTCGAGGCTCGAAGGCTCGGCGCCGAGGTGGCTGTGATCGCGGGCCTGATCGGCGGTCGGTTGGATCACGAGTGGGCCAATCTTCTGGAGGCCGGAGCGGCCGCGCACGGTTTCGTCGGGATCCTCGCTCCATCCGCCAGGGGAACGATCGCCGTCACCGCCTTCGGTTTGAGAGCGCGCACCGTCGCGGGGCGCCTGGTCTCGGTCTTCGCGCTGGGCCGCGCCGCGCGCGTCAGCCTGCGCGGGACCACGTGGCCCCTGTCGAAGCGACGGCTCGCGCCGGGATCGCTCGGTTTGTCGAACGTCGCAGGGCGCGAGCTGGAGCTGGACGTGCACGAGGGGGTCGCGATGCTGGTGTTCCCCGCGGCCGGCCGTCGTCGCTGACTATCGCTGGATCCGGTAGCCGAATTTCCGCACGGTCAGGATGTGGCGAGGGGTCGACGGGTCGTCCTCGAGCTTCCGGCGCAACTCGGCGATGTGGGTATCCACCGTGCGCGACACGACGGATTCGGAATATCCCCACACCTCTCTCAGCAGCGCGGCACGGGAGACCACGCCGCCGTCGCGGCGGAGCAGTGCGACGAGGAGGTCGAATTCCTTGGGCGCGACCTCAATCGGCTGCCCACCACGCGTGACCGTCCGGATCCCGCGATCGACTTGAATATCCCCGAGGCTTTCGATGCCCCGCGGCTCGTGTTCTTGTCCGGGGGTTCCCGGCGGCCGGCCGGCGCGGCGCAAGAGCGCATCGACCCGGGCCATCAGTTCGAGGAGCCCGAACGGCTTGGTGACGTAGTCGTCGGCGCCGAGGCGCAGGCCCCGCACCTTGTCGGCTTCTTCCCCGCGCGCCGTCAGGATGAGGATCGGCATCGTGAGGCCTTCCGTCCGTAGCGTGCGCAAGACGCGAAAGCCGTCCGCGCCGGGCAGCATCAGGTCGAGGATCAGGAGGTCGGGTCGAAGCGTGCGCGCGAGCTCCATCCCCGTCGTCCCGTCGTCCGCCACCTCGACCTCGTACCCTTCGATCTCGAGGTTGTTCCGAAGGCCCAGGGACAAGTCCGCGTTGTCCTCGACGAGCAGGATGCGGCTCACGGCGCGGCCACGGCCAGGCCCGTCGCCGGAAACTCCACCACGAAGCGCGCCCCGCTCCGCTCGCCCGGCTCGACCCACGACCGTCCCCCGTGCAGGCTCACGAGATCGCGAACCACCGTCAGGCCGATCCCCGTCCCCGCGATCGTCGATTCCTTGTGGGCGGTCAGCCGGAAGAACCGCTGCCAGATGCGCTCCCGGTCGGCGGGCGGAACTCCGGGCCCTTCATCCTCCACCCAGACGCGGACGCCAGAAGCGACCGGTGTGGCGCCGACCCGGATCTCCTGACCGGCGGGTCCGTACTTCACGGCGTTGTCGAGCAGGTTCAGCAGGATCTGGCGAAGCGCGTCGTCGTCCACCGTGGCGACGGCGCCTTCGGGAACGACGGCCGCGAGGCGCACCCCGCGGCCCGCCGCGAGCGGCCCGAACTCGTCG
>JANMVW010000363.1:0-10017 GCA_031393555.1 Acidobacteriota bacterium | reverse complement strand
GCCGGCCACCTGAGAGGTGAACACCCGGCTGACGTAAAACAAAAGAGTCCCACCCGGCACTTCGAAGCACTCGCTGGCGATGAAACGACAATCGTAGGCTTGGCTGACGTAATAGCGTTGCTCGGTAATCAGCGCGTGGTGTTCGCCGCGCACCGTTGCACGATGCGACAGGATGAATGTGGGCCGACCTTCGACGGCCTGCTCATAAGCGAAAAAGCGATGTTCCATGCCGGGCAATGGATCGGCCGGGAAGTTGAGTAAAGCCTCGGCGTAGCCGGGCAGTCGTTCCAGCGATTTTGTCTCTTCGATCGCCAGCGTGAGCAGCTCGCCAGGCGAGCCGGCGTTTTTTGCTGCGCGGGCGTCGGGAACGATGCCCTTCAACCCGTTATTTCGGTACGCTTCATAACGCCCCTTGAGAAACTCTTGCTGCGCGGCGTCGACTTGCAGGTCGGTGAACGCCTTGTCGGCGGAGTCATCCAGCTTCCAAACATTAAGAAACCGGATCGACGAATCGAACTTCAGCAGTTTCCCTTCGAGGGCGATCTCAGCGAATTCGGCCACAGGCACGGGCAACCACACCGCCACGACCCCGGCGAGTTCTTTGTTCGAGCCTTCCTTCAGATCTTTGGTGAGGACGTCTCCGTGCAAGATCTTCTCAATTTCAGCGTCCGTGAATCCGTAGGACTTGGCCACGTCGACGGCTGTTGCAGGCGGCGAGGCCTGCGCGCTGGTTTGCATCGGGAGCAGGGCAAGACACACGGCAAGGCAGATTGTCATTGTTCCGATGATTATTCAGAGTTGTCCGGCCATCGCCAGTGTCTCCGGCGCCAGCGTCGAGACGCCTCAGTGCGGCATCTCGTGACCCGTCGGTGCGGGAGTCGAGGTCAGTCGGCTCCAAGTCGCGTCATCGACGACCTGCTGCTTCCATGAAGCGTTACAGGCCGTGCACGATTGCAGCGTCGACGAAAACTCGGCCAAGACGCGAGCCCGGTCACCCGCTTTGGCCGCGGCGGTGATGCCGTCCGCCGTGTGGTGGAAGGCGAGCGCCTGGTGTCCATCTTGTCTAACGATTCAAGGGCCGGGATTGGAGCGGAGCTTGTCAGGGCCCAGCGCCCCGAAACGGCGATCGCCGAAGCGACGAGAAGGACGTAGCGAGGCGAGATCATGTCTTCCCGTTTCAGGCCGTTGGCAGGTTCGTGGCCGCCTCGGGCGCGGGGAACCAATGCCGCGTCCGGTTGCAGAAAGCGCACACCGAGAGCATCACCGGCACTTCGACGAGCACCCCGACGACGGTGGCCAACGCCGCGCCCGAATCGGCGCCGAACAGCGTGATGGCCACCGCGACCGCCAGCTCGAAGAAGTTGCTCGCCCCGATGAGCGCCCCCGGCGCCGCCACGTTGTGCGGGATCTTGAAGAGGCGCATGAGGCCGTAGACGAGCCCGGAGTTGAAGTAGACCTGGATGAGGATCGGCACCGCGATCAACAGCACGTGGCCGAAGTGCCTCGTGAGGTTGTCCGCCTGGAACGCGAAGATCAGGACGAGCGTCGCCAGGAGCGCGATGGTCGTGATCGGAGAAAAGAACGAAAGGTAGACGCTCTCGAACCAGGCTTTGCCCTTCGCACGGATCAAGATCAGGCGGCTCAGGCTCCCCAGGACGAGCGGGATGACGATGAAAACGACGACGCTGTAGAGCAGGACCAGGAAAGGAACGTGGAGGCCGCTCGCGCCCGCGACGAGAAGTCCGACGATGGGCGCGAACAGCACCAACATGATCAGGTCGTTCAACGAGACCTGGACCAACGTGTAGGCCGGATCGCCGTCGGTCAGATACGACCAGACGAAGACCATCGCGGTGCAGGGCGCCGCAGCGAGAATGATCACGCCGGCGACGTACTGGCCGCCAAGCTCGGGGCCGATCCACGGAAGGAAGAGGTGCTTGAAGAACAGCCATCCGAGAAAGGCCATCGAGAACGGCTTGACGACCCAGTTGACGAACAGCGTGATCAACAGGCCTCCGGGCTTCTTCCGGACGCCCAGGAGACTGCCGAAGTCGATCTTCAGCATCATCGGGTAGATCATCAGCCAGATGAGGAGCGCAATCGCGACGTTGATCCGGCTCCCCTCGCCGAACTCGAGGTCTCGAACCGCCGCGACCAACCCAGGGACGAGCTTGCCGAGGGCGACGCCGACGACCATGCAGAGCGCGACCCACACCGACAGATAACGCTCGAAGACGTTCAGGCGCTTGCGCGGCGCGGCGCGTTCGACGAGCTCTGAAACTAACTTTTCGATGCGATCACGCACGCGCCGGAAATCGTCGTCGCTCATGGCCTTCGGATCGGGAAGATCCCAATCGAGCCGGGTCTTCGCCGGGAGGTGCGGGCACGCGTCGCCGCAACCCATCGTCACCACGGCGTCCCAGATCACGCCCGCGGGAAGGTCGTCGAGACCTTTGGAGCACTGCGCGCCCAGGTCGATCCCGCGTTCCTTCATGAAGGCGGCGGCGCGCGGGTTGACCTGGCCCGAAGGCCGCGAGCCGGCGCTGTGGGCCATGACGCGGCCCGGCCCCAACGACCGCGCGAACCCCTCGGCCATCTGTGACCGGCAGGAGTTCTCGACGCAGACGAAGAGCACGTGAGGGGGACGCATCGCCGTACTCTACGGGGTGTCGGCTCACGAGCGCAATTGCTGCGAGCGCTTGGATGGCCGGCCAGACACCCCGTCAGTAGTGATACCGCGCCATCAAGAAGTCGACACGGTCGTCGCGCACCAGGTAGACCAGCCGGTGCTCCTGTGTGACCCGGCGGGACCAGCAGCCGTGCATGTAGAAGCGCAGCGGCTCCGGTTTGCCGATGCCCTCGAACGGATCGCGAAGCACGTGCTCGACCAATTGCAAGACGCGCAACGCGATCGCACGGTCGGTGGCAACCCAGTGCGCAAGGTCTTCACGGAATTCGGAGTGGAACGCCGCGACGCGCTGCGACTTCCGCCGGTCAGGCTTTCTTGTTTTCAAAGCCGAGACTTCGGCGCAGCACGGCCTGCGATGACGGCGCCGGCTTGCCCCTCACGGCCCGCTCCAATGCGGAGACCAAGCGGGCGGCGTTTCTGGGGGAGCGGAGGAGGTGCGCCGTTTCGAGGAGCGCGTTCAACTCGGCCTCGGAGATGAGCGCGACGTTTTCTCCGTTCCGTCTTTCGATCACGTAGGGCTCGCGGGTGTCAGCCACACGATCGCAGAGACTCGCGAGCGTGGCCCGGGCCTGCGTGTAGGTGGTGCGGTTGGCCATGCCGGCATTCCTCCGAAGTGTACAGGATTACTGTACATCTCGCGGCTCGCTCGGACAAGCCCGATTCGAGGGTAACGTGGCGAGGCGGCGGGAATCGAACCCGTGTCCGTGATTACGACGAAAGAGCGATGGCGCGGGATCGGGCACCGTCAATCACCCCGGGCGCCGACAGATCCCGACCGATTCGAGCCGTAATTCGGGGTTGCGCACGAGGCGCGCGTAACGACCATAGGGATGGAGGTGGGCATGACGGACACGACACGCCTGGGGTTCGATTCGAAGCTGGTACACGCCGGCGCCCCGAAAGACGCCTACGGAAGCGCGGTGACGCCCATCTACCAAACCTCCACGTTCCGCTTCGATAGCGCGCAAGACGGCGCGGATCGCTTCGCGGGACGCTCCGACGGGTTCATCTACACCCGGCTCGGGAACCCGACGATCCGTGCTCTCGAGACCTGCATCGTCGAGCTCGAGGAAGGTGCCGGCGCCGTGGCGACCAGCTCCGGCATGGGCGCGGTGACCACCGCCTACCTCGCGTTGCTCGCCGGCGGCGACCACATCGTCAGCACCGCCGCGGTCTACGGGCCGTCGCGCACCCTGATGGAAAAGCACCTGTCACGCTTCGGCCTCGCGGCCACCTACGTGGACACGTCGGAGCTCGGCCTGGTGCGCTCCGCCATGAGGCGGAGCACGAAGATGATCTTGGTCGAGACCCCCTCGAACCCGCTCATGCAGATCACCGACCTCCGCGGTGTGGCGGCGATTGCCCACGAACACGGCGCGCTGCTCGTCGTGGACAGCACCTTTGCCTCGCCTTTCCTCCAGAAACCGCTGGCACTCGGCGCCGACGTGGTCCTTCACTCCGTGACCAAGTTCATCAACGGGCACGCGGACGTCGTGGGTGGCGTCCTGATCGCGAAAGAAGACGCCCTTTACCGGCGCCTGCGCGAGATGATGGTCCTGACCGGCTGCAACATGGACCCGCACCAGGCGTACCTGGTTCACCGCGGGGTCAAGACGCTCTCGCTGCGCATGGAGCGGGCGCAAACCAGCGCGATGGAGATCGCGCGGTGGCTCGAGCGGAGGGATGACGTGCGATGGGTCCGATACCCAGGCCTCCCGTCGCACCCCCAGCACGCTTTAGCGAAAGAGCAGATGAGCGGCCCAGGCGCCGTCATCAGCTTCGAACTGGTCGGCGGCTTCGAAGCCGGCGCCGCGCTCATGAACCGCGTCAAGGTCGCGCTCCTCGCGGTGTCGTTGGGAGGCATCGAGACGCTGATCGAGCATCCCGCATCGATGACCCACGCCGGGGTCCCACAGAGCGAGCGGGCGAGCGCTGGGATCACGGACGGGCTCGTGCGGTACTCCGTGGGGATCGAAAACGTGAGCGACCTCATCGAGGACTTGCGGCAGGCGCTCGAGGGTTCCCGAAGTGAGGCCCGGCTACCGATGCGGTCGGCTGAACACGGACGCATTGAAAATCCAGAACCCGTGGGACAGCGCTAATCGACGCCATGGTCGTGGAGCTTGATAATCTGATCGACCGTGAGATCCGCGTAGCCCGCGGACTGGATGCGCGCGACGTACTCCGGTTGCACGCCGTGATCGTGAAGCTTGATGATGTCGTCGGCGGCCATGACGGGAACGCCGGCTGACTTCAGCCCCCTCACGAACTCGCCGTCGATTCCGTGATCCCGGAACCGCACGACGTCGTCGGCCGTGAAGTTCGTGGCGCCGATCGTGGCGAGAGCGCGGATGAAGGTCAGGTCGACGCCGTGACCCTTGAGGCGGAGCAGGTCGGAGACCTTGACGTCCTTGAGGCCCGAGAACTTGACCTCAGTTGCGAAGGCGAGAGACACATCGCGGACGGCCATGAACATGATCGAGACATCGTCGCCTTCGATCTCACCATACCCGAGCACCTCGAGCTTGGTGACGTACAACGGATCGGGGACGAAGCGGAACTCCCCTCGGCCGAGGCCCAGCGTGAGCGATCCATCGAAGGAGAACGTGCCCGCATCGCGCTGCATCGTGAAGGCCACGGAGGAATGCGCCGCATGCAGCTGCTCGACCGTCAGGCCGCGCAGATCGGCGAGCCGCTGATCGTTCCCCCACTCCGACCGGCTCGACCCCTTGCGAAAAGCGAGCTTGAGGTGAACCGAGTCGCCGGGCACCCAGTTGTTGAGGCTCCACGTCCCTTTGAGCGGCTCGGCCACATCAGCGGCCTGGGCGGCCACACCCAACCCCGCAGAAAGGACGATTCCGACAATGGCGTTGGTGAGCTTGTTCATGCCGACCTCGTTCAAATGACGCCGGAGCGGCGCAGTTTGAGGATCTGTTCCAGAGTGAGGTTGTTGAATCCCTGCTGCTTCATGTCGCGAATCCGATGCGTCGTGACGTCGTACTGCCGGAATTCGATGGCGTCGGACACGCCCGCGCGATCCGCCCCGGCTTCCTTCAGCGCCTCGAAGGTCGCCGCCTCCACGCCGTGCTGGCGCAGCTGGATCACTTCGTCCGCGGTGAACGGCCCGAACCCGAGAGCCCGAACGTTGCCCATGTCGTCCCCACGAGCATCGTTCTCGCGCAAGCGAATGATCGACTTGAAGTCGAGATCGCTCACCAGCCGGGACGCCACCATGCTCGCCACGAAGTCGGGTTGAACGCCGTGATCCTTCAGCTGAATGAGTTGCTGCACGCTGGGAACACCCAGTCCGGCGCCGAGCATGCCCTTGACGTAGCGCGGCTCGACCCCGTGATCCTTGAGCGCGATGATCTCGTCGACCGAGAGCTTGGGGTATCCCGCAGCGGTGAGTTCGCCGAGGAATCCCGAGACTTCGACGGTGGGTTTCGGCGCAGCCCCGGCGGACTCCGCAGCGGCCTGCGGCGGCGCCGAGGAGACAACCGCCGCAAGGACGACGGCCGCCGGCACGAACGCGCCAAGCCAGGCGGGAGGCGCGCTCCATCGCCGCGGTTCGCGATTCAGCAACCGCTGGATGCGGGCCAGCAGCGATCCGCCGTCGGCTGCGACGACGAGAGCGGCCGGGCGCCCTCTTATCCCTTCGAGCGCGGCCAGCGCCTGGACGTACTGCTTGACGTCGCCGCAGGCGGCCACGGCGAGGTCGTCGCAGCAATGCTCGCGCTCGGCCCGGATCCGCCCGCTGACCCACCAGACCGCCGGGTGGTAGAAGAGCACGGTCTCGACGGCGGTCTGAACGAGATTGACCAAGTAGTCGTGACGGCGCACGTGCGCGAGCTCATGAGCGATCAGCAGCTCGATCTGCTCGGGGGTCAGCACGGTGAAGGCGCTGACGGGGAGAAGGACCACGGGCCTCAACCAGCCGAGCGTGGCGGGCACGTCCGTGGCCGCGGTGTTCAAGATCCGGACGGCCCGGCGGATGCCCAGACGCTCGCCCAGGCTTCTCGCGGCGCGCTCGACGGACTCGGCGGCCGCCGAGGTCTTCCAGCTTCGCAGCCGCTGCGCCAACGCCCATCCGGAAATCGAGCGCAGGCCGAAGATGAAAACACCCAACAGCCAGATCCGCACGAGCCACAAGAATTTGTTGGGCTCGGACGCGGAGAGCGCCGAAGAAGATCCCGCC
Source organism: Acidobacteriota bacterium (assembly GCA_031393555.1). GTDB lineage: Bacteria > Acidobacteriota > Polarisedimenticolia > Polarisedimenticolales > DASRJG01 > DASRJG01. Next base: position 3,133 of record JANMVW010000363.1, on the reverse strand, counting down.
GCGGCGGCCATCACCGGCACGAACGAGGCGACGGCCGCATACGCCGGCGACGGCGTCGCGGCCGACGGGAGGAGCAACACGAGAAACGTCGTCAACGGGACGACCAGCATGGCCGCGAGAGCGCCGCACAAGACGGCGTAGCGTGTCGTGGGGCGAGCCCGGCGAAGAGCGGCGTTTGCGAATCCGGCGAAAAGGGCGATGGCCGCACCTTGCCAGATGAAATGCACGAGGGTCCAGGCGAGGGCGGCGATCGTGACGCGGCTCATTTCAGTTTTCCCTCCATCTCGTCGAGCGTGCGGCGGATCTCGGCCAGCTCCTTGGCGCTGGCTCGCTTTTGGGAGAGGGCGTGCATGACGAGCCGCGACGCCGACCCGCCGAAGACCTTGTCGACCAAGTGACCAACGAGTTGCGACTGGGTTTGCTCGCGCGGAATCCGGGCCTTGTAGATGTGGGCCTTCTGCTTCTCGTCGCGGCGGACGAGATCCTTGTCCGCCATGATCTGGAGCAACTTGAGGGTCGTCGTGTATCCGGTGGGCTTGTGCGGGTTCAACGCCTCGTGAACCTCGCGCACCGTGGAGGGGCCTCGCTCCCAAAGGACGTGCAGGATCATGAGCTCGGCTGACGTGGGGCTTTTTCGCATGCCCCCAGCATGTACGAAGATGTTCGTAGATGTCAAGAGGCTTTTTTCTTTCGAGAGCGCCTCACCAGATGCGGACGCGGTCTCGAGGGTCGAGGTAGAGCGCATCCCCGGGTTGGACGTCGAAGGCGGCGTACCACGCATCGAGGTTGCGCACCGTGGCCGTGCGGTAGCGGCCCGGGGCGTGAGCGTCGACGATCACCTGCTGCCGCAACGCCTGATCCCGGGGCTTGACCCGCCAGCTCTGCCCGAAGCTGACGAAAAACTGCTGGTCGCCGGAAAAGCCGGAGACGACGGGCCCGGGCTTTCCCCCCAACGCTAGCCTGTAGGCGTCGTAGGCGGCGGCCAGACCGGCCACGTCGGCGATGTTCTCCCCCAGGGTCTGCTTCCCGTGGAGGGCAAGATCGGGGAACGGACGGTAGGCGTCGTACTGCGCGACGAGAGCCGACGCTTCCGCCTCGAAGTGCTTGAAGTCTTCCGGAGTCCACCAGTTGTTCAGCTTGCCGGCGGCGTCGAAGAGCGCGCCCTGATCGTCGAAACTGTGGCTGATCTCGTGACCGATGACCGCGCCGATCGCCCCGTAGTCCATGGCGATCGGGCGGGTCGGATCGAAGTAGGGCGGCTGCAAGATCGCCGCGGGGAAGTTCATCGCGTTCATCGCGGGCAGGTTCACCGCGTTGACGAGCTGGGGGTTCATGACCCATTCGGAGCGATCGACCGGCTTCCCGAGCTTGGCGAGACTTTGACTTCGCTGGAACAACCCGGCGCGCTCGGCGTTCCCGAAGGCGTCTCCGCGCACGATCTCAAGGCCGGAATAATCGCGCCACGTATCGGGATAGCCGACGCCGACCTTGAGCACCGCCAGCTTGGCCTTGGCATTGGCTTTGGTCTCGGGACTCATCCAGGCGAGCCCGTCGATCCGGCGGCCGAAGGCGGCCAGGATGTTGGCGACCATCTCCTGCGCCCGCGCTTTCTCCGCAGGAGAGAAGTACTTCGCGACGTACAGCTTTCCGACCGCCTCTCCGAGCGCATCGCTGGTCGCTAAGACGCCGCGATTCCAGCGAGGACGCAGCGTCGCCACGCCCTGGACCGCCGTGCCGTGGAATCGGAACGACTCGTCGACGAACGCCTTCGGCAGGAACGCCGACCGTTGATCGATGGCGTGAAAGGTCAGATAGTCCCGCCACACGTCGAGCGGCTGGCTGCCGACGAGAGCCGCGATCCCGGTGAACGCGCTCGGCTGCCACACGACGAACTCCGTCTGCTTGTCGAGCCCGCACGCCGAGAAGTAGGCGTCCCAATCGAGGCCGGGAGCGCGAGCGGCGAATTCGCTCCGGCTCCACGGGTTGTTTCCTTTTCGCACTTCTCCCGAGTCTTCGCGGCTCCAGTGCGCCTGGGCGATCTTGGTTTCGAGCTCGAACACATGGACGGCGCGGGCTTTTGCCTCGCTCAGGTGAGCCAGCGTCAACACCGCGGCGATGTGAGCCTGGAACGTGATGCGAAGCTCGGCCATTCGGGACGACGGATCGAGGTAGTAGTCCCGATCGGGCATGTCGAGCCCGCCCTGAAGGAGAAACGGGACGTAACGGGTCGGGTCGTTCAGATCCTGGGCGACCCAAAGACCGAACAGATTGTCGGTGTTGAGGTTGGTGGAGTTGAGGACGTCGACGTCGGCGCGCAACGTCGAACCGAGCGCGAGCGCCAGGTCCTTCCGGTCCGCAATCGACGCGATGCGCGAGAGCTTGGCCGAGAGGGGCCTCAAGCCCGCCGCTTCGATGGCCGCTTCGTCCATGTAGCTGAGGTAGTAGTCACCGACCTTGCGCAGTTCGGAGCCGGTCGGAGCGGACGTTGTCGCCGCGTTCTTGATGAGCTCGACCGCGCGCGCCTCGGTCCGCTCGCGGACGATGGCGCCGGTACCGAAGGACGCTCGATCGGATGGGATCTCCGTCTTCTTCAGCCAGGTTCCGTTCGCGTACGCGAAGAAGTCGGCTCCGGGCTTCACCCGGCGGTCCATCCCTTCGAAGTCGATTCCAAGCGGCGATTTCGCCGCGCCCAGGAGCGTGATGAACAGGACGAACCCGGACGCCGTGGTTTTCATGCAGAAGCCTACGCGGACGAAGCCGAGTTGTTGCGCACTGACCCAAGGTTTTCGCCGCGTTTTCGTCGAATTCGCGGATACCACCGGCCCGGCCGGAGGCGAGATCGCGTCTCCTGGGCGATCCTACGCGGCCGTTTTGACCGCCGAAGGCCTCTGGAAACGCCCAATTTGCCGTCCCCGAGACAAAAAGCAAGGAAACGTGGTGTTTTTCTCCGACGCGACCCCGGCGCGGGGCGTTTCGGGGCGTTTTGGGGTGAGGTTCCTCACGACCGGCCGCTCAAGGTCCAGCCGAGGAGCAGCAGCCCGATCGCGGCGATCCAACTGCCGGCGACGCGCACCACGATCCGCGCCCACGGGCGGCGCAGCGAGACGACCAGCGCGGACACGAGCGCGGCGAG
>JANMVW010000356.1:0-5652 GCA_031393555.1 Acidobacteriota bacterium | reverse complement strand
GGTCAAGTTCCGTGTCCGATAGGGGGGAAATGACATGAAGATCAGATCGGCGTCGTATCGTTACGCTCTCATCACAGTCGTTTTGTTCGCCTGCGGCTTCGGCCACGCGCTCGCAACCGCTTGCACCCCTGGCCCGGTCGGCGCCGCCGGCCCGTGGATCGACGGATCCAATCAGGCATGCTCGGACTTTCGAACGATCCTCGTCAACCTGGGAATCTTCGGCGCTCTCGAGTACGACTCGACCGACGAGGGTTGGGTCTACGTGAATCTGACCCATCCGGTGGAGCCTCGCTACAAGTCGGTCAGCGGACTTGTCGAAAGCAGCCAGGTGGCCTACAATGACAACACGGCGAATCACGATGCCCACGATCACGGCACCGACATCAAGGTCGACCCCCAGTATCTCAATCTGCTTTCCAACGTCAACGGCCCCAACAACGAGGACTCGACGGACGGCATCGACTCCCTGTGCGACCCCGCCAAGATCGAGCTGGAGTGGGAGATCGGGACGTTCCCTAACGAGCACGGCGCTACCGTCCAACAACGCACGTTTCCGAAGTGGGCCTGGCCCAGCGTTGGTGACCGGGTTTGGACCAACGGGAGTTGGATCTTCGATTGCGGCCACGCGAAGAAGGTGTGTTTGCGCCGGGACCCCGACTTCCACATCTGTCTCGACGAACGTGCGTACTTCCATTCGGAGATCCATCCGCCACGGGCGATCGCCTCGATGCGCAACCAGGCGGCCACGCTTCCATTGAGCGGCACGACGCCGGTTCCGGTGACCGCGACCGATCTTTACATCCACGGTCGAGCCGGGATGGTCGGCGACGTGCTTCAGTGCGGGATGCCCGTCGTGTTGGGCGGGGGGAGCTGCAGCACCTCGGCCTATCCGCACAGGGGGTTCCCGATCAACGAGGACTTCGAATTCGACATCTGTCTTCCGGTGCGGCCGACCGCCGACGCCCGTCTCGATTGGGTGATCGCAGCGGGTCCGGCGAACTCGGTCCCGATGTCCGTCGAGCCGGTCATCAGGAGACGAGACGCACCGCTTCCGGAATGCGCTAACGCGGGCGCGCCGATGGATGGCGCGACGAGCCTGCATGTTCTCATCCCGCTCGGCGGTCAGAACGTGAGCCCGGACGAAGTTTACGCACGAAGGATCACGGCGGGATGGATCGTTCCACCCCAACCCACGCTCCAGCACCTCAACGTCACGGTCGACCGCATCGACCTCCACGATTCGAAAGACGAGGACGAGCTCTTGAATCCGTTCTGCGGCGAAGATGGGGAGCTCAGCTTCTTCTGGGCCACGCTGGACCGCGCCCCCAGCGACGAGTGGATCCGGCTGGCTGATTACGCGCCCGTGGATGCGAACGGCAAAAGCGTTCTGAACGACTACGGCCCCAGTTTGCTCGGTCATTCGTTCGTGGACCTGCCGGGTGCAGCCTGGGATTTCTACGTCCGCCAGGGTCAGTCCCTGAACCTCCGGGCGAGAGGTTTCGAGCAGGATTGTTACGACCAGTTCTTCGGCGACCACACCATGAACGTCGCCACGCCGTACCTCTATTGTTTCGCCTCCCCGTCGACATGCCGAGACAACAACAACGACGAGTTGGATAAGCTCGACGCGGAACTCGCCGCACCCGACTACGGGGGAATCGATCCGGCGACCGGGACGGTCACGCTTCACCCCGCATCGCCCGCGAAGCCGCGCTTCATCTTCGGGCACGACCCGCCCATCGTTTCGGTGTCCGACTACGCGTTCGACGTGACGGTGCGGCGCGTCCCCCTGGGCCTGGAAGACACGTCCGACCTCGCGATCACAAAGACGTGTTCGCCGGATTCGAGCACGTCGTTCCTCTGCTCGCTGCGCGTGTCGAACCCGGGCCCGGGACTGCCGAGAAACGTCGTCGTCGACGATGAGATCACGGCGAGCGCCGGGCCGGCCAGCTTCACCTTGGGAACGCCGGTCGCGACACGTTCGGATGGCTCGGTCGTCGCGCCCAATCCGTGCTCGATCACCGGTCCCGGGCACGTGAGTTGCGCGATCGGCACGATCCCCGTGGGCGCCTACGTCACGATAGCGGTTCGCATCGGTTCCAGCGCCGTCGGGAACTACGACGACGTGGCGACCGTCGCCACCGACTCAACCGACCCGGGTTCGGCGAACAACCAGGCCACCGGCGGATGGACCGTCGTCCCGATCGACATCAGGCCGGGCGGCTCCCCGAACGCCATCAACGTCACCGACTCGGGGAACGTCCCCGTGGCGATCCTGCAAGCGGGTGGGTTCGACCCGGCGATCGTGAATCCGGCAAGCGTGTGCTTCGGCGATGCGGAAGACCCGCAGGCGCGCACCTGCCGGGAGGTCCACAACACCGGCCACCGCGAAGACGTCGACAGGGACCGGGACCTCGACCTGAACCTTCACTACGAAGTCCGCAAAACAGGCATCGACGTCGGCGATACCTCGGCGTGCTTGACGGGAACGACGTTCGCCGGGCGAACGATCGTTGGGTGCGACTCCGTGAAGGCCAAATGAGTGGAGGCTGTCCGTAAGACTCAGGCAGCCCGGACGATGCAGTCCACGGGGCATTGCTCGACGCACTGGGACGACCCTTCGTCCACGCACTCCGTGCAGGTTGCGGCCTCGATCACGTAGACGCTCTCCCCCTGAGACACGGCCTCGGAAGCTGTCACCTCGGCCCGAAAGTCCCTACGCTTTGCCCGTGCCCCACACCCTTCAACCCTGGCAGGTCTTCCCCGCGGCACTCGCGGGCTGGATCAATCGTCACCAGCAGGCCGCGATCGACTTTCTTCGGGAGGAGAACCGCGTCCTTCTCGAACAACTCGGTGACCGACGGATCCGGTTGGCCGTTGCCCGCAAGGCTGTCGGTAGAAAGGCTGTCGTTCGCAGGACTATCGCGCGAGACACCTGGGTCGCGGAACCCCGAGATCAGTACGTTCGTAAGTGGCTTGGGCGTCGTTTGTGTTTTTGGACCCTACGGGACGTCCTCCCCCTTCGAGGGATAGCCCCCTCATATGGATTCTCGAGCCGCCGGGACCTACCTTCGTCTCGGAGAATTCGGTCACGGCTGGGACCATTGCGAGGTTCTAACCTGCGAGGCCGGGCAGGAAGGGTTCGTATTGATTGACTTGAAAACGCACGCGAGACGGATCGGAACGATCGTCGGGATCGCTTTCGCAGTGTCCGTGCTGCACGCCGCTGGCCTGCTCGAGTTCGTCGAGCGCCCGCTCCAAAACCTGAGGTTCCGTGTCGTTTCGCGCCGCGCGAGCGGGAACGTCGTCCTGGTCGCGATCGACTCCAAGAGTCTGCAGGCGCTTGACGGTTGGCCTTATTCCGAGAAACGCTATGCGGCCGCGGTCGAGAGCCTCGTGCATGCAGGTTCCCGACGAATCGCGCTGGCCGTCACCCTCCCTTCCCGTTCAAGCCCCGCTGAGGACCGCGTGCTTGCGGACGCGCTCGAGCAAGCCCGGCCCCCGGTCGTCGTCTCGGCGGTCCACGCCCCCGATGACGACACCGTGGCAGGCGAACGAGACACGGAAGTCCTGTCCCCCGTGTCGCTGCGGTCTCGTTCCGTGATGGCATCGGCGGACCTCCTCCGCGACGACGACGGGCTCGTCCGCCGCTACGCGCTGCAAGACGTCTTCTCCGGAACAACAACTCCATCGCTGGCGGCGGCGATGTCCGAGGGAACGCCGCTTCCCCGTGAGGCGTTCACCATCGACCTGGGCATCGACCCGGACTCGATCCCGCGGGTGTCCTTCGCCGACGTGCTGTCGGGCCGGTACGACCCGGCCCTGGTGGCGGGGAAGTCCGTCCTCATCGGGCTGACCGCACCCGAGGTGACGAGCGCGGTGCCGATGCCGACGGGTCGATCTCTCCCCCCGGTCGTCGTTCACGCCCTCGCCCTCGAATCATTGGGTCGGGGAAGGGCTCTGAGCCGCACCGGCTTCAAGATGAGCTTCTTGGTGGCCCTCCCCTTGGCGCTCTTGTTTTGGCGACGGCCTGCGTGGGTATCGCGCCGAAGGGGACTTGTCGCCGTCATCGCCGCCTTCGCGGGGTGCTTTGTCCTCTCCGTGCTCGTCCAGTCGATCTTTCCGGTCGTTTTCGACATCTCCCCGTGGATCCTCGCGATCGTCGGGCTCGTGTGGTTCGCCGAGGCGCCTCCTGCCGACGAGGATGCCGGGAGGCTCCACCGGGGATCCGCGCGGATCGATCGTGCCGAGAAGTTAATGCGGCAGGTGGTCGACAACAACTTCGATGCGGTCATCCAAACGTCCGGGGACGGCACGATCGAGATCCTCAATGAGCCCGCACAGCGAATGTTCGGCTACTCGTCGTCCGAGGCGGTCGGCCGGTTCATCGGTGAACTGGTGCGGCCTGCCGAGGGGAGCCTCGCCATAAAGCCGACGGTGGATGCGTTCCTTCCGAGCCCCAGAACCCGTGAGGCAATCGGGATCCGGCGGGATGGCTCCCGGTTTCCCGTCGAGTTGCGGGTCGGCCAGATCGACGGCGACGGCAGAAGGCGCCGCGTGGGCACGCTCCGCGACCTCACAGACCGGAGGGCACACGAGCGGGCGTTGGAGCACCAAGCTCGCCACGACACGCTGACCGGTCTTCCCAACCGGGTCATGTTGCGCGAACAGGTCGTGCGAGCGCTGAACCAAGCTCAACGGGATGGATCGCAGGTTGCGTTTCTCATCTTGGACCTCGATCGGTTCAAGGAGATCAATGACACGCTCGGGCACCACGTTGGAGACATGCTCCTGCAACGCATCGGAGCGCGGCTGCAATCCGAACTCCGTCAGTCGGATACCATCGCGAGGATGGGCGGCGACGAGTTCGCCGTGTTGTTGCCCGGGACGGACGCGGAGACCGCGAGGGACGTCGCAAGGCGGCTCGTCGCCTCGCTCGCTCACCCGTTCGACACGCAGGGTCTCCCGCTCCAGATCGAGGCGAGCATCGGAATCGCGATGTTTCCCGAGGACGGCAAGGACGCCTCGGACGTCATCCAGCGGGCCGACGTCGCCATGTACGTGGCGAAGCGCGAGCGGACCGGGTTTGCCGTGTACGAGTTGGGGAGAGACTTCAACAGCGTTCGCCACCTGACACTCAACGGGGAACTTCGGAAGGCGATCGACGAGGATCACCTCGTCCTCTACTACCAACCGAAGGTCTCCGCGCAGGACGGGACGATCGTGGGAGCCGAGGCGCTTGTCCGATGGCAGCACGCGCTGTTCGGGATGATCCCGCCGGACGACTTCATCGCGCTCGCGGAGCACAGCGGCCTCATCAAGCCGCTCACCCGATGGGTGTTGAACGAGGCCATGCGCCAGGCGGCCGATTGGCGTCGGAATGGCCTCCCGCTGCCGGTGGCCGTCAACGTGTCCGCCCGCAATCTCCTCGAGAAAGGAATGCCGGAAGAGGTCGCGCGGCTCCTTGAAAGCCACGGGCTTCCACCGGAGTTACTCGTCTGCGAGATTACGGAGAGCGTCATCATGGAGGACCGGCGGCGCTCGCTCGAGGCGATCACGGAACTGGTCAGCATGGGAGTCACGATCGCGATCGACGACTTCGGCACTGGCTACTCCTCGCTCGCGTACCTCCGCCAGCTTCCTGCCGCGGAG
>JANMVW010000355.1:0-9899 GCA_031393555.1 Acidobacteriota bacterium | reverse complement strand
GGCGCCAAATACTACGAAGAGCGGTACAGGCGTCGCGTCATCGAAAACCTCACGCGCCGCGCGAAAAACCTCGGGTACCAACTCGTCCAAAACAGCGTCGCGAGTGAGGGAGTTTCTTAGGAAAGGGGACTGTCCCCTATTCTCTATCGGGTGGGACGATGCCGGAGGCTTCGAGGTAGCCGTAGGCGTGGCGCTTGGCGTAGACCGCGCATTCCTTGATCTTGCGCAAGAGGGTCGTCGCCGTCGCGCCTTCGCCCCCGCGCGCGGCCGTGTTGATGATCCTCGCTCCGTGCTCGGCCAAGAACTGGAGGAGCTGGTCGATTTCGCCGGGCGCGACGAAGGCCCCCACATCGCGCGGCCGCCGAAGCTCGAGACGGAGCGCGTCTCGAAGCGCCGGGAACGCCTCGCACGCCTCGGCGTAGACACGCCATGCGGGAGCGAGGCAGTCGGGCGCGCGTACGCCCGCCGCGCGGCAAATCGTCTCGAGCCCGTCGACATCCCGGGCGATCCAATACGGCATGCCGCGAGCGTGCACCGCCAGGGCGCGCCACGGCAGTTCCTCGGGAAGGGCCTCGGCGGCCGGGCGGGGCTTCGCATCGTCGTCGACGAAGCCGCGCCCCTCCCGCGCGAAACGGGCGAGGTCGTAAATCTTGGTGAGGAGGCGCAAAACGTCGCTGCGATAGCCGAGGTCGGAGGACAGCTCCGCGATTTCGGCGGGCTCGATCTTGCGCGCGAGCTCGGGGTCGATGCGGGCGACCTGATCGCGCGCGAGGTTTTCGACGGCCGCCTGTGACGCGGCCGAAGTGTACGCGTCGACGGCGTTGGCTACTTTTTCGGCGGAGCCTTCGGCAATGAAAAACGGCCGTCCTTCGAGATGAAGGTCGGGGTCGAACGCCTCGGCGGCCTTGCGCGCGAGCGCGTCCGGGCGGTAGTCGATCCGCTCGAGGTTAGCGCGCAGTCGCTGCCACCGGCTGGCGTTCGGATCCGTCTCGGGAGGCGCCGATGCGGCGGCCAGTTGCTCGACGGCGAGGGCGAAGCGGCGCGCGGTCCAGCCGTTGTGCCGGATGCCGGGGACGCGCGCCAGGAATTCCTCCGGATTGACCTTGCGGCCCGCAACGAGCGGAGCGATGAGCTCGTCGAAAAAAGTGAGGTCGATCGGATGGAAAGAGACGTATCCCTTCATCGCGGCCAGAGTCTAACAGGCGCTCGCGTATGATGGCGGCTTTGGCTTGAAGATCGATCCTCAGGAGGCTTCCCCATGCGCGTCGCGCACGTTCTCGCCGCGGCTTTCCTCACTCCGTGTCTTGTGCTCGCCGCGCCGCCCAAGACGAAAAGCGCTCCCGGGCCCGGTCCTGCGGCCGACGGTCCGCTCAGCGAGAATGCGCTGGCCGCGCTCAAGGCGCGCGCGATTGGGCCGGCCACGATGGGCGGAAGGATTTCCACGATCGCGCTCGACCCGGCCGATTCCGCGACGTTTTACGTGGGCCTGGGAACGGGCGGCATCATGAAGACCACGAACGCGGGGGCGTCGTTTTCCGCGATCTTCGAGAAGGAACAAGTCGCCGCGATCGGCGCGATCGCGATCGCGCCCTCGGACGCGAAAATCGTCTGGGTGGGGACGGGCGAGGCGAACGATCGGAACAGCTCGTCGTGGGGCAATGGGGTCTACCGGTCGGAGGACGCGGGCGGCGCCTTCAAGCGCGTCGGATTGGAGGGTTCGCGGACGATCGCGCGCATCGTCGTCCATCCCAAGGATCCCAAAACCGCGTGGGTCGCCGTCCTGGGCGACCTCTGGACGCCCTCCGCCGGCCGCGGGCTTTACAAAACGACGGACGCCGGCGCGTCGTTCAAGCGCGTCCTCGCCGCGCCGGCTCCCTACGACGACCGCGTGGGTTGCGGCGAGGTTGTGATCGATCCGTCGAACCCGGACGTGCTGTACGCGTCCTTGTACGCGCGGCGCCGCACCCCGTGGTCGTTCTCGTTCGGCCCCGCCGCGACGGATGGGAAAGACCTGGGAGGCGCGTTCAAGTCGATCGACGGCGGCGCGACGTGGTCGAAGCTCGACGCGGGGTTGCCGAAAGAAACAGGACGGATCGGCCTCGCGGTTTACGCCAAGAACCCGAAGATCGTCTACGCCGTCGTGCAGGCGGATCCCGAGGCGGGAGGCTGGGCGGTGCGCGTGAAGACGGGCGGCGTCTTCCGTTCGGACGACGCCGGGCTCAGTTTCACGCGCGTCAACCCGCTCAACCCCCGGCCGTTCTATTTCAGCCAGATTCGCGTCGATCCGGAAAACGATCAGAGGGTCTACCTGCTCGGCTACCTCGTGCACGTATCGGACGACGGCGGGAAGACGTTCCGCGAGGATGCGTTCAAGAAGGTCCACGCGGACTGCCACGCGCTGGTCATCGATCCGCAAAAGCGCGACCGGCTGCTGCTGGGAACCGACGGCGGCTTGTACCAGTCCTACGACGCCGGAAAGACCTGGGACTTCCTGAACCGGTTCGCCGCCGGGGAGTTCTACCGCGTCAACGTCGACTTGGGAACGCCCTATCGGATCTGCGGCGGGCTGCAGGACAACCTCAACTGGGTGGGGCCATCGCGCACCCCCACGAAGGAAGGGATCCTGAACTCCGACTGGATCAACGTCGGCGGCGGCGACGGGTTCTCGTGCGTGTTCGACCCGAATGACCCGAACGTCGTGTACGCCGAATCGCAGGAGGGGGAGCTGCACCGTTTCGACCTGGGAAGCGGGGCGATGAAAACCTTGAAGCCCGAGCCGAACGAAGGGCAGCCCCGCTTCCGCTTCCACTGGAACGCGCCGCTCGTCGGGAGCGTTCACGAGCCCGGCGTTTTGTACCTCGGCGGCAACCGCGTCTTCCGCTTCGTGGAGAAGGGGGAGAGGTGGTCCACGATCAGCCCGGATCTCACCGCGAGGATCAGCGATCGCCTGGAGGCGACGGGAAGCGGCGCCGAGACGTACGGCATCGTCTACACGCTCTCCGAATCGCCCGTGAAAAAGGGGATGCTCTGGGCGGGAACCGACGACGGGAAACTGTGGGTCACCGAAAACGCAGGGACGAACTGGACCGACCTCACCGGCACGCTTCCCCCGGCGGTCAAGGGGGAGTGGATCTCGCGTATCGAGGCGGGGCACAAGGATCCCGCGGTCGCCTATCTGGCCGTCGACGCGCACCGATCGGGGAGCTTCGCCCCCTTGGCCTTTCGAACCGCCGATCGCGGGAAGACCTGGGCGCCGATCGCCGGCGGCCTTCCCGGGGATCAGCCGGTCAAAGTCGTGCGAGAAGATCCCGTGAACCCGGACGTGCTTTACGCCGGGACCGAGTTCGCGCTGTTCGTCAGCGTCGACCAGGGGAAGCGTTGGACGAAACTCGGAGCCCTCCCCACCGTCGCCGTCGACGACATCCTGGTCCACCCGAAAGAGCGCGACCTCGTGATCGCGACGCACGGACGCAGCCTGTACGTGATTGACGATCTGACCCCGCTCCAGGACCTGACCCCGGAGCTGCGGCTCAAGGAGGCCCTCCTGTTCCCCGTGCGCAAAGCGCTCGGCCGGTCCCTTCTCCCGGGTTGGGAGGAGTCGTCCGGTTCGACGGTGTTCCGCGGCGCGAACCCGCCGGAGGGGGCGCTCCTCTCTTATTGGATCAAGGAGGGTGGCCCCGAGCCGGTCAAGATCGCGATCACGAACGCGCAGGGGCAGACGGTGGCCAACCTGACCGCCTCCGCGGTTTCCGGGATCAACCGGACCTCGTGGGATTTGAAGCCGACGAAAGACGTCTTGACCGAATACGGAGGGGAAGGGAACCTCTTCGTGCGCCCCGGCCTCTACGAGGCGACGCTGACCTACGGCAAGGAGACGTCGAAGCAGCCGATCGAGGTGGCGATCGCTCCGGGAATCGAAACGCGCTGACGCGCGATCGGAGACGAACTCATGGACTCTCGCGAACTGTGGACTCGTTACAAGGCGTGGCTCTACGACGATCCGTCGACGGGGTTTCGGCTCGATGTCAGCCGGATGGACCTGGCCTCCGATCATGACCGTGCGATGGCGCCCGCGTTCGCCAAGGTGTTTGCGGCGATGGAGGCCCTCGAAAAAGGAGCGATCGCCAACCCCGACGAGAACCGCATGGTCGGGCATTACTGGCTGCGTGCCCCAGAGCTTGCGCCGACCCCGGAAATCACGGGGGCGATCCGGGAGACGCTGACGCGCATCCTCGCTTTCGCCGATGGTGTGCACCAAGGGCGCATTCGCCCCGACCTGGCGGAGCGATTCACCGACGTCTTGACGATCGGCATCGGAGGCTCGGCGCTCGGCCCGCAGTTCGTCGCCGACGCGTTGGGCTCCGGGGCGGACCGGCTCGTGCCGCACTTCCTCGACAACACCGACCCCGAGGGGATGGACCGCGTCTTCGAACGGTTGGGCAGCCGCCTGACCACGACGCTGACGGTCGTCATCTCGAAATCCGGCGGCACGCCGGAAACCCGCAACGGGATGCTCGAGGTGGCCGCGGCGTACGGGCGCCTGGGCCTGCCGTTGGGCCCGCACGCCGTCGCGGTCACGCAGGAGGGGAGCAGGCTCGACCTGTACGCCATCGAGCACGGCTTCCTCGAGCGTTTCCCGATGTGGGACTGGATCGGCGGGCGGACCTCCGAGTTGTCGACCGTCGGGCTACTCCCCGCCGCGCTTCAGGGGATCGACGTCACCGCCATGCTCGAGGGAGCCGCGTCGATGGATCGCCTGACGCGCGTTCCCGAAGTGCGCCGGAACCCGGCGGCGCTCCTTGCGATGGCCTGGTACGTCGGGTGCGCGGGTCGCGGCGCCAAGGACATGGTGATCCTCCCCTACAAAGACCGCCTCGCCCTCTTCTCCCGCTACTTGCAGCAGCTCGTGATGGAATCGCTCGGCAAGGAGCGCGACCTCGGGGGCAACGTCGTCCATCAAGGACTCGCGGTCTACGGCAACAAGGGCTCGACCGATCAGCACGCCTACGTGCAGCAGCTCAGAGAAGGCGTGCCGAACTTCTTCGCCACCTTCATCGAGGTGACGAAAGACCGCGCGGGTGCTTCGCTCGAAGTCGAGCCCGGCGTCACCTCGGGCGACTACCTCTCGGGCCTGATGCAAGGGACGCGACGCGCGCTGTACGAAAACGGCCGCGCGTCGATCACGATCACCATCCCCGAGGTCACTCCGCGCACCATCGGCACGTTGATCGCGCTCTACGAACGGGCCGTCGGCTTTTACGCGACGCTCGTCAACGTCAACGCCTACCACCAGCCGGGCGTCGAGGCGGGAAAGAAAGCAGCGGCCGAAGTGCTTGAGGTTCAGCGAAAGCTCGTCTTGGCATTGCAATCGAGAGGCGGCACGGGCGCGTCGGTCGAGGAGCTCGCGGCCGTCGCCGCAATCGGCGACGACGAGCTCGCGTTAAAGGTCTTGGAACACCTCGCCGCGAACCCCGGCCGCGGCATCGCAAAGACGCCGGGCAAGACCCCGTTCGACGCGGTCTACCGGTGGGTGGGATAGCAGGCCTTGCCGCGAGTCAAGAAGCGTTCTCCCCACGTTTCGGACGTTCCCGCGAAGGCGAGAGGCCTGCTCGAGCTCCCGAACGTAGGGCCTGCGACCGCCCTCGACTTGGTCCGCTTGGGCCTCTTCGAGCCGAAGGCGCTGAAGAAGGAGCACGCGGACAAAATGTACGCCAAGCTGTGCAAGCTCGACGGCGTGCGCCACGACCCGTGTGTCATCGATGTTTTCGCGTCGCTCGTCGCGTTCGCGAACGGTGCGCCGGCGCGGCCGTGGTGGCATTACACGCCGGAGCGGAAGCAGCGGGCTCCGATGCCCCTGAAATAGAACAAAAACTGGTAGTGAAGGACCTCTCGATCCGGTCGCCGTACATTCTGCCGCGGGAGGTCCCTCGATGACTCGAGACTTCAGTGTGATCATCGAACGTGATGCCGAGGGCTACTACGTCGCAACCGTGCCAGAACTTCGGGGCTGCCACACGCAGGCACGTTCGCTTGACCAGTTGATGGGCCGGGTGAAGGAAGCGATCGAAGTGTGTCTCGAGCCGGAAGGGGACGACAGTACGACGGTTGATTTCATCGGCGTCGAAAAGATCACCCTCGCCTCATGACGCGCTTGCCTCGACCGACGGGCAAGCAGGTTGTCGCCGCGGTCGAGAGGATCGAATTCGAGGTGATGCGCGTTCGAGTCGGTTCGCCATTCGCAATGGACTTGATCGTTGAGCGGGGGGTGTTCTCTATGACAGCACTCGCGACTGAGGGGATTGCCAAGGCCGAGCCTCTGGTTTCGCCACACTTTCGATAATTTCCGACGTCCCAAAGCCCTGACGGGCCGCCGATCGTCGATCCTGGCCGATCCTAGACGGCCGTTTTTCGCGCGGAACCCCTCACGAGAGGCCAAAACGAGCCGCCCGTGAAAAGAAAGCTCGTCAATTCAGCCTTTCGTTCCGATCCCAGCGCTATTTCCGTGGCAAACCGAGCGCGGTGCGCAGCTGATTGAAGTCGTAGGCCGGCATCGCGCCGCGCGCGTTGTCCTGCATACGCTCGGCGTTCGCGATGAGCGCCTCGACGCGCTCGCGTCCGTCGGCCGTCCGCATCGCGTCCCGCGGTGTTTTTCCCTTCAAGGCGGGAAGCGCGATGTCCGGCCACGTCGCGTAGTGGTCGGCGTTCATCTTCGCGATCATGGCCTGGACTTCGGGCTCCGCCCGCAGTTCCTCGTCTCGCTTGCGCGCTGCGCGATCCTCTGCGGTCTCCGGCTTGCCGCGACGTTCGGCCAGCGCTTCGTCGAGAGTCTGAACCTCCTCCCGCACGGAGGTAGCCCCCCGCCCGAGGCGCTTCTGGATCTCGGCCCTCGTCGCCTTCGCGCGCTTGGCGGAGTTGACGGTCACCGTCAGGGTCGTCCCGTCGATCGTGAATTCGGCGAGGGTCGTGCTCGGTAGGCCTCCGTGTTGCGGGTTGCCGACGCGCGTCCAGGGAAGCGTGACGTGCTGGAGCTTCCCGCCACGATCGCGTTTCGCATCGTCCAAGAGCATCTCGCGATCGACGTCCACGGCCAGCGGGGAAAGCGCGGTGAACGCGGCTTCCGCGTCGTCGATGCGGTACGTCAGCGTGTGGAATTCGATGAGGTCGCCGTCGGTGTTCGACATCACCGGCGGTTTCGGGTGGACAAGCTGATCCCTCAACTCGAGGTAGACGCTCCGGAGTATGGGTTCCTCCCGGCAGAGTATTTCCGGCGTGAGTTTTCCCGGCCGTCGTTTCACGGCGAGCTTGGCGTCGAGGACGACCCCTTTGTCACGAGGCGGGATGATGAGCTGGCCCGCACCGACCACGAGCGCGACGTCATCGAATTCCACGACCCTTCCGTACAGGATGTCCCCCGGCCGGATCCCCGTCGATCCGAGCTTCTCGAACACGGTGACCTCGGTCTCGAGAAAAATGTCGCGAAGCGTCGTCGTCCGGCCAGGCTCGGTTGCGACGACGTCGTGGAAGCTCGTCGGCGTCGCCACGACAGCCATCAAGAATTCGGACTCCGCGGGTGTAAAAGCGGGCCCCCGCCCTGCCGCGCACATTCCCGCCGGAGTCACCCGCACTTCGCTCGGGCGCCGGTCGTGGCGATCTTGATCCCATGGCTCCCAATCGTAGAAAACCCAGGGAAAGAACAGGTTCAGCTCGTCGTTTCGCTCGCGATCGAGGCGCCCGTCGGTAAGATCGAACTCGTCCCAAGCTGCATTGATGCTGTCAACGCCGAATTCGTCGCGAACGAAGCGCGCGACCTTCGCCTCGGCGGAATCCTGCGCGGCCCGAACCCTTCCCGCAGCCAGTTCCATCGGATCGGACTTCGGCGCGCCGCAGCACCGCTTGTACTTGTTTCCGCTGCCGCACGGGCAGGGTTCGTTACGTCCGATGTCCATGCTCGCCTCCCTCACGCGATCCGCACAGCACTCCAACCGTTTGCCTGGCCGTCCCGATACGACCGAGCAATCCCCAACCGGGACAGGCTTTCGAGGATCGACTCGACGTCCGCGCGCTCAGCGGTGGCGGAGGCGGACCAGCGGGCGATGAAGGCTTCGAGGATGACGTGCGGCATTCGGGAATCCTAGCGTGAACGGCGGCCGATCCTGAAATTGAGTTCCAGCCCAAAATCCCAGGCGCGAGGTGGAAATTTCTTGACGAACGGTATAACTATAGTTATACTTCTTGAGTGCGTTTCCGCCAAGCGGACTCGGAAGCGGAAGGACGACGATGAAGACAGCGATTTCCATACCGGACGACGTGTTCGAGGCTGCGGAGATCGTGGCGCGGCGAACGGGGATGTCCAGAAGTCAGTTCTTTGTGGTGGCGGTGAAGGCATTCCTTCGAAAGCACGGGGACAAAGGGGTCACCGAGCAGCTCGACGAGGTGTACAGCAAGGCCGAGTCGAAGGTCGATCCGATCTTGTCGGCGATGCAGATTTCGGCGACGCGCACGCGGGACGCTTGGTAATCCAGCGCGGGGAGATCTGGTGGGCGTCGCTTCCAGACCCCAAGGGCTCGGAGCCTGGGTTCCGACGTCCTGTCCTTGTTGTCCAGTCGGAGGCCTTCAATCGGAGCCGGATCGGAACCGTGGTTGTGGCGGCGATCACGTCGAACACCGTGCTTGCGGCCGCGCCGGGCAACGTCCTATTGAATCGGCGAACAAGCGGTTTGCCGAAGCCGTCCGTAGTCAATGTGTCTCAAGTGCTGACCTTGGATCGCACCATGCTGACGGAGCCGGTTCGGACCCTGCCGAAGCGAGAGATGACCTCGATCGACGCCGGACTCCGACTCGTCATGGGGCTG
This sequence comes from Acidobacteriota bacterium, assembly GCA_031393555.1. Lineage (GTDB taxonomy): Bacteria > Acidobacteriota > Polarisedimenticolia > Polarisedimenticolales > DASRJG01 > DASRJG01. The sequence continues at coordinate 1,047 of JANMVW010000355.1, read as the reverse complement.
TGACTCGGTCAGTCATCGTGCGACCCCTGCTTGGCTTCGAAGACAAAGCACCCCGCCTTGTAGAGATCGACGTGACCGGTCGTGGTCCGCTGGCCGTCTTTCAGAAGGAAGGCGCCCTTTTCGAAGACGTACTGGTCGCGCTCGCCTTCGCGTCTCGTCGGTTCGGGGCGCTCGACCCCCAGGGTGTCGCACAGCTCGGCGAGAAACATGTCCTTGTTCGCGCGCTCAGCGGCGGCGGAGGCGGACCAGCGGGCGATGAAGGCTTCGAGCGTGACGTGCGGCACTCGGGAATCCTAGCGTGAACGCGGGTGATTCATGTAGCTTTGAGCGGTGCTCTACTTGCGGCGCGGCTGTCGTCCACCGTTGCCCCAAAAGCCCGACCGGCAAGCCTCGAAGCCTGAATTCGAATCCCGACTCGATGGTTCCGCATGGTCACTGGAAATGCATTGCTCACTCCACGATTGCGGAGTAGTCTTCGGGGTAGGGGTGGTCGCGCGGCCACGGGGATGCGCGATTGGTGATCGCAAGAAGTGCGGACCAACCGATTTTCTGCGTTGTGCGGAGGCCGCGATGCCACTTGGGGCCCATCGCGCGGTATCGCTGCTGGGTAGCGTTCGTCCGCTCGGCTGTCGAACAGGTGATCAGTACCCAAAAGGGCTTCCGCTACTTTCACGACGGGGCCTGGAAGACGGGATTCTACGATCCGGCAGCGCGACTGTTCGTGGGATCGGCAAATGGTACGATCAGGACGGTGATCACCGGTGCCACCCAAAACTACATCCGCAACTTAAAGTCGGTAATTCCATGAGAATCACATACGACTCAAAGGCCGACGCAGCCTACATTTACCTCGTGGATGAGATTCCAGCGGGCGGCGTCGCGAAGACCTGTCCGTGTGACCCCAGGGAGGTTCAGGGTCAGATCAATCTTGACTTCGACTCGGAAGGGCGCCTCCTGGGAATCGAGGTTCTCGACGCGAGCAAAAAGCTGCCGGCGAACCTACTTTAGGGCACTACGCCCGGTGATGCGCTTCATGGGACGCGTAAG
>JANMVW010000353.1:0-3255 GCA_031393555.1 Acidobacteriota bacterium | reverse complement strand
ACGCGACATGCCGTACACGCTCGAAGAGATCGGCCGCGTGATGGGCCTCTCGCGTGAGCGCGTCCGCCAGATCGAAGCGACCGCCCTCAAGAAGATCCAGTCGGCGCAGGAGTGCAAAGACCTGCGGGAGTTTCTCGCGTAAGACGTAAGAGTTGAGAGCTCAGGGTTGAGAGCGAAGAGTCCATGACAGGGCCGGGGCAACCCGGCCCTTCTTATTTGGATCGCAGATCATTCCGCCGGGGGCGCCACGATGCACCGGCCCCTCGTACCGCGCCCCCGCCCCGTTCCACCACAGGGCCGGATAGCCTCCGCCCCAGGGGAGCGAGACTTGGGGTCTCGAAAGACGATCGATCCGACGCTCGGCGAGGTCGGCTTCGCGTCTGCTGAGTTCGAAGCGCCGGTCCGCGTCGATCCGCGAGTTCTCGTGCTCGAGAAACTGCTCCACCCAGCGCCAGTCCTCCGGTCGCGCCTTGTCGACGAGTCGGGAGGGCCCCACCGGCGCCGGGCCAAACATGCGATCCAGGTCTTCACCGGTGAAGAGGGGAACCGGATCGCTTTCCGCGGCCGCAGCGAGGCCGACCGCGATCATCACGAGCGCCGGAACGACGAGGAGAAGAAACCGAGGCCGCATACGGAGGAAATACGTTGGCGATCTCCGCCGCGCCACCGAATCCGCTTGTGGAAATCTGTGGATCGGGGATCCGCAGTTGTGGAAACCAAGGAAAAAACATCCCCTGAGTTTGGCCAAAGCCATGAAGAACGGCTACTTAGCCTCCAGACGTTTCGTATGTTGGGGCTGTGGATCGCCGCCGGTTTTCGTCCGGCCCTGCACCGGGCGCGCACACCTTTTCCATAGCGAATACCCCTGCTGTGCGACCTCCGCAGTACCCCCATTAAAATCATGGAGATCGGCCCTGAGTTTGGGTAGATTAACGGAGATGACGATCTTCCATCTGAGGCGGGCGTATCACGACTCGCTCTCCAACATGCGCGGCTGGTTGCTGGACACGTCGCTCTCCGATCGCCTCACGGTCCTCGACCGCTTGTCGATCATCGACGCGTGGCAGCAAGAGATGATGGAGTTCTTCAGCAAGAACGGCTACTGCTTCGCCTGCAACCGGCGCGTCGACCGTTGCACCTGCCCGAACGACCAAAACTAGCCGATTCCCCTAAACTCTTTTGGTGCCGCGTTTCGTCACCCCCACCTCCGAGCAGGTTCGTACCGTGCTCGCCGAGTCCCACGCGCTGTGGGGTGCGGGTCTGTCCGTCGACGATTACATCGGGATGTGGGAGGAACTGGCCGCGTCCCCGTGGGCGCGTTCGTGGTACTCGTGGCGCGCCCTCGTTGACGACGGTCGCGTCCTCACCAGCCTCAAGCTCTACCGGCCCGCGATGCGCTTCGGGTCGTCGACCGGCCCGTCGGCGGCGCTCGGCGCCGTCTTCACACCGCGCGCCCTGAGGCGTCGCGGCCATGCGGCGGCTCTGATCCGGGCCACGCTCGACGAAGTCGCCCGGGGCGGCGACACGTCGGCGTTTCTCTTCACCGATATCGGTACGGAGTACTACCGCGCGTTCGGCTTCAGGCCGCTTCCGTGCGAAGACGCCGTGGGTACGATCGCCGGCGCCGCGGCCCGCGCCCCGCACGGCGTGACGCTCCGTGCCATGACCGTTGACGACCTCGATTCCGTTTCTCGCGCCCAAGGGACCTCTTGCGCCAGCCGCCCGCTCGCGATCCTGCGCGACCGAGACCACTGGGAGTTCTTGCTCCTACGGGCCGCGACGTTCTTCCGGAGGCTCGACGGTTCCGGACTCGAACACCGTTTCATGATCGCGATGGACGGGTCGCGGCCGATCGGCTATCTCGTCGCGGTCATCGGGCCGGGGGAGTGGAATCTGCGCGAGGCGGAGGCGTTCGACGGCGACCCCGGCACGCTCGCGCGGGTATTTCACGCCGGCGCCGCCCAAGCGAACGCCCTCGGAGCCACCACCGTCTGGGGCTGGATCCCTCGGGCGGTCTGGCCGCTCTTGTCCTCGTGGCGACTTCGCTCGCAGCCGCGCCAGCGTGCGATTCCCATGGTGCTCCCGCTCGCGGGCCGCGAGCTTCCCGATCGGCTCGACACGGTCGAGGGCGCGTTTATTCCGTATCTCGATCAATTCTGAGCCCTCAATCGCCTTGACACGCCGGGGAGCGCGGATACACTCGCCCGGGTTCGTATATGGCGCTTTTCCGACTCTCACCCCGGGCGCTCTCAATCCTCCTCATCGTATTGGCGGCGGGCACGCCTCAAGCGACGAGCGCGGCCGACACGCCCGCAGCGCCGGCTCTCCCTCCGGGAGTGAAGCTCTCCGCGAAGCACATCGGCGTCGACGAGAAAAACGGAGCCATCGTCGCGGACGGCGAAGTCACGATCGAAGCGGGATTCGGCCGGATCCAGGCCGACCGGATCACCTTTCGCGAAGGGCGCCTCATCGAGGCCGAAGGCAACATCCTGCTCGTTTGGGGAACCAACCGGATCTCGGGATCGCGCATGACCTACGACATGGGGCTGAAGGACGATCCCGATCCCGAAAAGCGCCTCGCGCGCGGGGTCATCGAAAACGCGGTCGGCCAGGTCGACCCGGAGTTCTACTTCGACGCGCGCCAGGTGGACACGATCGGCGACGATCGCGTCGTGCTGCACCACGCCACCGTCACGACGTGCACGCAGCCGGTGCCGTACTGGTCGTTCAAGGTGTCGACCGCCAAGATCAAGCTCGAAGGGTACGCGCACATGTTCAACTTGCGCCCCACCGTCAAGAAGATGCCGATCTTCTACCTTCCGTACCTGCTGTGGCCCGTCAAGCGGGAACGTGCGCCGGGGCTGCTGTTCCCGGAGTTCGGGGCGACGACCGGCCGGGGCTACTTCCTGTCGCTCCCCGTCTTCGTCCCTTTGGGCCCGAGCGCCGACGTCACGATCGCCCCGCAGTACTACACGATCGGCGGATGGGCGGCCGGTGCGAAGCTGCGGTTCTTCCCGAATCGCGACGGCTACGCGGAAGCCCAGGCGCAGTACGTCTGGGACCAGGTCACCAACGCCGACCGCTACCGCGTGCAACTCAAGCAGACGCAGAGCTTCCTGAACGGGTTCCGCATGGTGACCGACGTCGACATCGTCAGCGACTTCGCTTACTACACCGACTTCGTCCGCAACCTCACCTACGCGTCGTCCCCCACGATCCTGGGCCGCATGACGTTCACGCGCAGCGGGCCGTGGA
>JANMVW010000327.1:0-14438 GCA_031393555.1 Acidobacteriota bacterium | reverse complement strand
CCTTCCGGACAAAGTGAGCCAAACGGCCAGCTTCACCGGACATGGGCTCGGCGTGGGACTCGATATCGAGTTCCCCATCCACCCGAGGGTCTCGGTGATCACGGGAATTTCCGTTGGCCTGATTCGGGGAACGGCGAGCAGCGGATACACATCCATCTCCTCTTATTATTATGAAGAGCCCGACAGCATAGACGTGCCCCTGACCCGGGATCAACTGTTCACGATTCTCGCCACCGGAACGGAGTCACAGATTTTGAAGGTCGGCCAGCAATCCGTCCTCCACGGATTGGGCCAGTCTCCGACCGCGCAGTCCGCAGAGACTCTTGACATTTACCTCGGCTTGGCCGTGAAGGTGTACCGCGGCCTCAAGGTTTTCGGGACGCTGCGCGACCTCTACTACGCGAACGTCGGCGAGTACGTCGTCCCCCGGCCTGGCTCCACGAACGCGCGGACGCCGTTGTCGGCGGGCTACGAGGGTTACGTCATCGGACTGTCCTGGCGGTTCTAGGCGCGCCCACGGATTCCCCCATGCCGGTCACTGAAGCGGACGTTCTGCGCGCCCTTGCCGGGGTGAGCTATCCCGGGTTCACGCGTGACATCGTGACCTTTGGAGTCGTGCGCGACCTTTCCGTCAAGGACGGCGCGGTCACGTTTCGGATCGAGCTCGGGCCCGGCAATCCGGCCGTAGCCGGGACGATTGAACGCGAGGCGCGGACCGCGCTGACCGCTCTCCCCGGCGTGAGGTCCATCGCGATCCGAGTCGCCTCCGCAGCTCCGGCCTCTGGACCGCGTCCGGCCCCGTCACCAGGCGCTCTCGATGCCGAGCTCCTTCCGGGGGTCAAGCACACGATCGCGGTCGCCTCGGGAAAAGGCGGCGTGGGCAAGTCGACCGTCGCGGTGAACCTCGCGGTCGGCCTCGCGCAGCGTGGCGCTCGCGTGGGGCTCCTGGACGCGGATATCTATGGCCCATCGATTCCGCTGATGATGGGTGTCGACGAGCGTCCGACGATCGATCCGACCGGACGGTCCATCGTTCCGTTTGACCGCTTCGGCGTGCGCTTCATGTCCCTTGGCTTCCTCGTCGACAAAGACGCCGCCGTCATCTGGCGGGGTCCGATGGTGATGAAAGCGATCGAGCAGCTCTTGAGGGATGTGGCCTGGGGCGATCTCGACATTTTGGTCGTCGACATGCCGCCGGGCACGGGCGACGCCCAACTGACGCTCTCCCAAAAAGTCCGCCTTTCCGGAGCGGTCATCGTCACCACTCCGCAAGACGTCGCCCTTGCCGACGCGATCAAGGGCGTCACGATGTTTCGCAAGGTCGGGGTCCCGATCCTGGGCATCGTCGAGAACATGAGCTTTTTCCACTGTCCTCAGTGCGGAAGCCGGACGGATGTTTTCGGACATGGAGGAGGCCAACGCGAGGCCACTCGTCTCGAGGCACCGTTTCTCGGTGAGATCCCTCTCGACGCGGCGATCCGCGAAGGCGGGGATGCCGGCAGGCCGGTCGTCACTTCCGATCCGGCCTCGGCGCTCGCGGGGTCCTTCCTGAGCCTCGCCGACAAAGTTCTGCACGCCCTGGCAGGCCAACAGGGCGAAACGCCTGACTCTGCGGGGAGCGGGGCCCTCGGCTGGCTGAAGCGCGGATGGACCGGCTGACCGTATACTCACGGGCGGTCTGTCTCCGCATTGCGTTTCGCCCCCGGGAGGTTGCCGTGAGAGCCCCTGCCCTCGTTGCTTTTTTGGTTTCGGTCGTCGGTCTCGCGTCGGCACCCTCGATCGGCGCCGAGCCCCCGCCCAGTCCATCGGCCGATCCTGCGCGCGAGGCGATCGTCCACGCCCTGGCGACCGGCGGTGACATCCCCGGCCAAGCGCGCAACCTCGTCGAACTCGCCTGGCCCGCCGGCAGGCGTGACGAAGTCGTCGCCGCGCGCGCGCGACGCGAGCTCGAGCGTTACGGGAACTACTCGATCAACGCCCTCCGCGGCGCCGTCAACACGGTCAAGATCTCCTACACCGAAGAGGTCGTGGAGACGACCCTTCAGGCGCAGCGTGAGTCCCGCGTGGAGATGATTCGGGAATATCTGCCGATCCTCATCGATGCCCTCTGGGTCGGCAGCCACGGCGCGAAGGTGCTTTCCATCAAGGCGTTGGCCTCGGATCGCAACGCCCTGGCGGTGGCTCCGATGATCGACAGCGCGATCGCCGACCCGTCACTCGCCCCCCAGGTGGTGGAGGTGCTCGGCGCCATGCGATATCAGCAGGCTCGTTTCTATCTGGAGACGATCATGATGCAGGGCCCTCCAAGCCTCCGTCCCCTCGCGGCCTCATCCCTCGCGCAGATCGGGGGGGCCGCGTTGTCGCCACTCAAGAAGGCCTTGAAGGCGCCGAGCCGCGACGCGCGCCTGCTCGCCGTGCGCGCGCTGCTTCCCGCGGCGACCGAGTACGATCTCGGAGCGCTCTACGAGTACCTCGAAAAGCACGGGGACGACGACCCCGCGTTGACCCAGGCGGTCAAAGTCAGCGCTACGGCCATCGAAAAAGCGATCGCCGCGCGAGACGCCAGGACGGCGGCGGACAGCCCCAAGGATTTTTGACTCGTCAGGCGACGCCGGCTCAGGCGCGGTCCGCAAGCTCCTCGCCAAGTGCGCGCACTCCCGTCCGGATGTCCTCGTCGCTTGCCGCGTACGAGACACGGAGGAACCCCGCGCCGCCGGGGCCAAAGGCCTCCCCCGGGATGACGATCACGCGCCTGTCCTGGAGCAGACGCTCGGCGATCTCGAGAGAGTCTCCGAACCCGCGGACGTCGAGAAAAAAATAGAACGCGCCGTCGGGCATCGTGACCGGGAGCTTCGGGATCCGCCTCAACTCCTCGGCCATCACCGCGCGCCGGCGGCGGAAAATCTCGAGATAGGCGGTGCGATCGGCTTTCGCGGCGTCACCCAAAGCGACGAGCGCCGCCGCCTGCGACACGCTGGACGCGCAGGTCACCAGATATTGATGCGCCGCCGTGATCCGGCCGACGATGGCCTCCGGACCCACCACCCAACCGATCCGCCAGCCGGTCATGCTCAAGTCTTTCGACAGTCCCGAAACGACGAGGCCGCCGGTCGGCACGAACCGCGAGATCGACGGAGCCTGGCGCTCGTAGGCGAACCCGGCGTAGATCTCGTCCGACAGCCAGGGGATGCCGCGGCCTTCGAGCTCGCGCGCCAGCGTCTCGAGATCGGCCTCTCGATCCATGGCCCCCGTCGGGTTCGACGGCGAGCACAAAATCACCAGCCGGGTTCGAGGTGTCAGCCGCGACACGACGTCCTCCGGATCGATCCTGAATCCCCTCTCCGGCCTGAGCGGATAGGACATCGGATACGCTCCGAGGAGCCGCGCGACCACGGGGTAAGCCGGATACCCCGGGTCCGGGACCAGGACTTCGTCCCCTGCGTCGACGAGGGTCATCGCGGAGGCGAACACCGCCTCCTGCGAACCGATCGTCACGACGACGCTTTCGGGTCCGGTAGCAACGCCCGGATACCGTGCGGCGATGGCGGCCCGAACGGCGGGATCCCCTGCGGTCGAAGTGTATCCGGTCTTGCCGGCGGCGATGCCCGCGATCCCGGCGAGGCTGATCCGGGACGGCGTGGGCAGGTCGGGTTGACCAAGCCCGAGATTGATCGAGCCCGGGGGCGCGCCGTCGAAGATCCTCCGGATCAGAGTGCGCTCGATGCCGTCCATCCGGCGCGCGACGCGAAAACTCATCGCAACCCTTCCTCGAGCGCCGCGGCGGCGTCGGTTTGCTGATCGCGGTACTTGACGATGATTGGGGCGTAGAGGCTCAAGCCGCGTGCGCGCGCCCAATCCCCTCCCGCCGGTCGGCTTCCGGGAACGACGACGGCACGCTCGGGAATGACGAGAACACCGCCGGCGTCCGCGAGGATGGTCCGCTCTTGCGCGACATCGTAGAGGGCGACCGCCCGCGTCAGGACGACACCGGGGGCCAACACCGCGCCTCGGCCGACGCGCGTCCCCTCGTACAATCCGCACCCGCCGCCGATGAACGCGTCGTCCTCCACGATGACCGGCATCGCCCCCGGCGGCTCGAGCACGCCCCCCACCTGCACGGCGGCGGAAAGGTGAACCCGCGCGCCGATCTGCGCGCACGAGCCGACGAGCGCGTGGGAATCGATCATCGTCCCCGCGCCGACATGCGCGCCCACGTTGACGAACGCCGGCGGCATGACGACGACGCCGTCGGCGAGAAACGCGCCGCGACGCACGGTGGATCCGCCCGGAACCACGCGGACGTTTCTGCCGCCGGCCGCCGGGTCTTGCGTGGGCAGGGTGTCGCGATCGCGAAAATGGAAAGGAGGCAAGGCGAGGCTTTCGTTGATGCCGCAGCGGAAGGCCAGCAGCAATCCTCGCTTCACCCAGGCGTTGACGACCCAACCTCCAGGCGTCGGCTCCGCGGCGCGAACCGCTCCGCTCTCGAGGGCCGAAAGAAGTTGTTGGACCGCCGCGCGGGCCTCGTCTCGATTCGCGTCGACGGCCCCCGCCAGTCGATCGATGCGTTCGCGGAGCCCGTCGTCGGTCAAGCGACGTCCTCGAACAGACCGGCGTGGCGCAACGCCTCGTCGATCAGCCGGCGGGTCGCGGCATCGGCGGGCCCGAGCGGCGGACGCACCGTCTCGCCGCAACGTCTGAGGAGTGCCAAAGCCACCTTGACCGGGACCGGGTTCGACTCGACGAAGTTGGCGTTCATGAGCGGCCGGAGGAGATAGTGAATCGTCCGCCCGGTCGTGACATCGCCCTCAAGCGCGGCCCTCGTCATTTCGGACATGAGGCGCGGGGCCTCGTTCGACACGACCGAGATCACGCCGTCCGCGCCGAGCGCCACCGCGGGCAGGGCGAGCGCGTCGTCGCCCGTGAGCACGGCGAATCCCTCCGGCCGGCCGGCGACGATGGCCGCGAGTTGTTCGAGGTTTCCCGCGGCCTCCTTGACGCCGACCACGCCCGGGATCTCAGAAAGCGCCAGGGTTTGCTCGACGCCCAAGTTCTGACCGGTCCGGCCCGGCACGTTGTACGCGACGATCGGGAGATCGACGGCGCGTGCGACCGCCGCGAAATGCGCCAGCATCCCCGAGCGATTCGGCTTGTTGTAATAGGGCGTCACGACGAGCAGGCCGTCGGCGCCGGCCTTGGCGGCGCGTTCGGCGCCGGCGATCGTGGTTCTGGTGTCGTTGGTTCCGCATCCGGCGAGTACGGGAACACGCCCCGCCGCGACGCGCACGGTCGTCTCGATGACGAGGGCGTGCTCTTCGGGACGCAAGGTCGCCCCCTCGCCGGTGGTTCCGCACGGCACGAGACCGTCGATACCGGAAGCGATCTGCCACGCGACGAGTTTCTCGAAGGTGGGAAGATCGACGGCTCCGTCGTCGCGAAACGGGGTCACGATCGCCGTCATCGCTCCGCGGAACACCGGGAGACGCTCCGTTCGAGTCATCGACGCCCTCCTCGCCGGCGCGGGCCGCGCACCAGTTCATCCAGAACCTCGTCGAACCCGTGGAGGCCGCGCCGGCCACGCAGCCACTCCGCGGCGAGGACGGCGCCATCGGCGAATCCCTCGCGGCCACGCGCCACGTGCTCCAGGGTCACGGCGTCGTGGGGTCCGTCGAAACCGACGAGGTGACGCCCCGGTTGGCTCCCCGCCCGCACCGCCGCGACGTGAACATCCCCGGGAGGGATCGCCCCGATCGGGAGGCCTTCGCGCACGGCGGCCTGAGCCGGCCCGGCGCCCGCAACCAGGGCGGCGAGACGCCTCGCCGTCCCGCTCGGCGCGTCCGCCTTCGCGCGGTGGTGCCACTCGGCGACCCACGGGTCATACCCACCCACCGTCAGGTAGCGCTTCGCGGCGTCCGCGACGGCGGCGTAGAACAGCCCCATCCCGACCGAGAAATTGGGCGCGATCACCGCTCCCGCGGTCGAGGCACGCGCTGCACGGCGCAGGCTCGCGTCCGAGGCGTCCCAGCCCGTCGTTCCGCAAACCACGGAAATGCCGCGTCGCAAAAGCTCCAGGACGTGGTCTTTCGCGGCGTCGGGCTCGGTGAACTCGAAAGCCACCGCCACGCCCCGCCACGACGCGCCGCCCATCGCGCGCACGACGCTTCGATCGCGTCCGGAGCGATCGACGATCGGCCCCAATGTGTGTCCACGGGCCAACGCCGAAGCTTCGATGGCGCGCCCCATTTTGCCGTAACCGACAAGGGCGAATTTCATGCGGCCGTCCCCTCGAAAAACTCGCGGTGGAGAGCTCGGACGCACGCGTCGAGGCGGCCTTCGGGAACGAGCGCCGCGACGCTCGTCGCCGATCCTCCCAGAGCGACCATCTCCGGATCCCACGCCGCGAGCGCCGCCAGCACGCGGCCTCGCGCCGCACCGTCTTGCGCCAAGCCGTGCCCGACCACGCAGACGATGCCCCGCTGGTCCCGCACTTCGATCTCGGCGAACGCGGTCAATCGCTGCGCGAGCGTCGTGTCTTTGACCCTCGCGGGCAGGACGAGAGTCACCGCGACCTCGGAGGAGACCACGAGGTCGGGAACGAGCGCCTCCTCGTCGACGGCCGCGAGGACGCGCGGCAGGAAGCCGGGGTCGACGCGCAGCGTACGAGAGGCGACGCGAAACGCCGTCACCCCGCCTCGCGAGGCGACCGAAGCGAGAGGCGGTGCCTCCGCGGCGACCTCACGCAGAATCACGGTGCCCTCCCCCTCGGGGCGCAGGGTGTTGAGCACGCGGACCGGAATGCTGCACCTCACCGCCGGCGCGATCGACGCGGGGTGAAGCACCTTGGCTCCGTAGTAGGCCAGCTCCGCCGCCTCGGCGAACGAAACGGACGCGCGCCGTCGTGCCGAGGGCACGCGTCGCGGGTCGGCGGTCATGACGCCGTCGACATCCGTCCAGATTTCGATCTCCGTGGCGGCAAGCGCTGCGCCGATCACGGCGGCCGACGTGTCCGATCCGCCGCGACCGAGCGTCGTCGTTCTCCCGTCCCGGCTCGCACCGAAAAAACCTCCGAGGATCGGGATCTCCCCGGCCGCGACCGCCGGTGCGAGCAGGCGCAAACCACGCGCCGCGACCTCGTCCGCGATCGGCTCGGCGTGCCCGAACGAGGTGTCGGTGATCATGACCTCGCGGGCGTCGACGAGTCGCGCGGGAAGCCCCCGATCCGAAAACGCCGCCGCGACGATGCGCGACGAGAGGACCTCCCCGAACGCCAGGAGCGCGTCCGACGACCGCGGCGTCCCTTCGCCCAGAATGCGCACCGACCGCAAGAGCTGTCGCAGCTCTTCGAACAACGCATCGACCTCCAACCCGAGATCGTGGCGCCGGCCGGGGTCTTCGACGCAACCGGACACCGCCCAGCGGTGGCGCCGGCCGAGGTCGGCGAGGATCGGCTCGAGGGCCTCCCGCTCCCCTTCCTTGGCCGCGGCAATCGCGCGGACGAGCAGGTCGGTTACGCCCGCCAGCGCCGACACCACGACGACCGGGCCGCGCGGCATGCGGCCCCGCACGATTTCGGCGACGGCCCTGATGGACACGGCGTCGGCGACGGACGTGCCGCCGAACTTCATCACGATCACGCGCGCGACCTTCGCGGCTGGAGATCCTTTGCGGCGAGCAACTCGGCGTTCAACACGGCGCCGCCCGCCGCGCCGCGCACCATGTTGTGCGAGAGCACCACGAAGCGCAGGGTCAGCACGGGGCAAGCGCGCACGCGGCCCACGACGGCGCTCATCCCTCCGCCGCAATGGCGATCGAGCCGGGTCTGCGGACGGTCCGGCTCGCGTCGCACCACAATCGGAGCCGCGGGCGCCGTCGGCAGGTCGAGCCCCAGGATGTCCCCCCGAAACGCCGCGAGGGTCGCCATGGCTTGCTCGGGAGTCGGCGGTTTTTCGAGTTCGACGGAAACCGCCTCGAGATGCCCGTCGAGCGTCGGAACGCGGTGGCAGTGCGCCGACACCGCGATGTCCGCGTGCACGAACTCGTCGGCGGTCGCGGTGCCGAGGATCTTGCCGAGTTCGATTTCGATTTTGTCTTCCTCGCCAGCGATGTACGGGACGACGTTGTCGATCAGTTCGATGGCGCGTGGGCCGGCCAGCCCCGCGCCGGATACGGCCTGCATCGTCGTCACCACCACGCGGCGGACGCCGAATGCGCGATGGAGGGGAGCCAAAGCGAGCGCCAACCCCGTGACCGAGCAGTTGGGATTCGTGACGACGAACCCCGCCGCCTTGCGCGCGGCGATCCGCACGACCGACGCGCCGTTGACCTCGGGGACGAGAAGCGGCACGCCGGGGTCCATGCGCAGGGCGGAGCTGTTGCTGACCACCGCGAGACCGTCGGCGGCCAGCGCCGGTTCCACCTCGATCGCCACCGGGGAGTCGAGCGCCGACAAGACGAGATCGCACCCGGCGAAATCGGACGGCGCGCAGCCGGAAACGACGAGCCTCGCGAGGTCGGCGGGAATCGGCGCCTCGAGCATCCAGCGCGTCACCTCGCCATAGACCCCTCCCGACGAACGCTCGGAGGCGCCCAGAGCGACGAGACGGAACCAAGGATGCTCCGCGAGCCGCGCCACGAGGCGCTGTCCGACGAGCCCCGTGGCCCCCGCGATTCCAACGTGATACGGCCGCACGAAAGCGTCTCCGGCCGCGTAGTATACTCGCCGACTTCGCGCGCGCCGGAACGCGCATGGGGGTTCAGGCAACCGCGATGTTCGATCCGAACGACGACGTCTTGGACGACGCTCCCAAAGCAGGCCCCCGGGCGACCGAAGACGACTTCTTCTGCCTCCGCTACCGGGTCTGGTACCCGTCGTTCGACTGCGCGATCCGGACCAAGTTCCAGACCGCCCCCGGCTGCCTGCGTTGCGACCAGGGGCGGTTCAACCTCAAGCGGCACGGCGTGGCGTTGCGCGGATTCCGCTGGCGCCTGGCCGCGAGCGACTAAGAGAAGATGTCCGCGCCTTTTCCGTTCCCCGCGAGGCGCGTGCGAGGGATCGTCTTCGACCTCGACGGCACGCTCGTCGACGGCTACCAGGGCATCTGTTCCGGCGTGAACGCCGCGCGGGCCTCCTTCGGCCTCCCCGCTTTGGCCCAAGACGACGTCCGGGGGCGCGTGGGATTGGGGTTGTCGCACTTGATGGACGACGTCTTGGGCCCGGCGCGGGCGGTCGAAGGCGCTGCGATTTTTCGAAGCGTCTACGACAGAGTCTGTGTCGAACAAACTGACCCCGTTCCCGAGCTCGACGACACGCTCGTGGCGCTCCGCTCGCGGGGCTTGAGGATGAGCGTCGCGAGCAACAAGCCCGTCGCATTTTCGATTCGCATCCTCGATCGGTTGGGCGTCCTCTCGATGTTCGACACCGTCGCGGGCCCCGAAACCGCGGGGGCCTTGAAACCCGACCCGCCCATGATCCGCGCCTGCCTCGCCGCCATGAACGTCCGGGCCGACGAGGCGCTCTACGTCGGCGACATGGCGATAGACGCGCAAGCAGGCGCGCGAGCGGGGGTTGCGGTGGTCCTCGTTTGCGGCGGCTCGACCTCGCCGGAGGGGCTCCGCGAAACGGGGTGCCCGGTCCTCGGCACCCTGAAGGAGATTCTCGGCCTCCTGCCGCCGGACGCGGCCGTCTAGCGAGGCCTGACCTCAGGTGAGCGCCGGGCGCATCAGCCCCATTTGCCAGTCCCGCAGCTCCGCGATCGCCCACGGATCGTCCCCGGCTTCCCAGCGCTTGGCCATGTCCTCGATGACGCCACGGCTCGCCAGTACCGAGGGATCGAGCTCGAGGGTCAGCGCGAGTTCGTCCCTTTTCTGCTTGATCAAGGCCATGCGGGTTTCCACTTCCGGTTGAAGCCGTTCCCGCGTCTCCACGCGAATCTCCGGCCGGTCGGCCTCGGCACAACCCACCCCGCGGCGGACCGCTTCGAGCAGGTCGTGACCCGACGGCGACCTCAGCAGGTAATCCGGAAACCCCGAGACCTTCCGCAGGTCGGCCAGCGAAGCGGGAGGAGTCTTGGCGAGGGCCACGAGCGTCTCGTCACGGAGAACGCGAAAAAGCGGCTTATCGCGCTTACGCGCCATCGCATCACGCCAGACGCACAGCTCGCGCAGCACGGCGAGCCCCGCCCGGTCGAGGGTCTTGGCGCCCTTCGTGCGACGGTACGGCTCGGGATCGTCATCGCGCCGGTCGCGCCACCGCACGCCCTCGAGTCGCGCGCACTCCTCCCGCATCCACGCCGTCCGGCCGAGCGCACGGAGCCGGTCGTCGAGGATCGCGGTCAACGCCTCGAGGTGACGGGTGTCTTCGATCGCATACGCGCGCATCGCGTCGGAGATCGGCCGCTTCGACCAATCGGCCCGCTGGTGCGCCTTGTCCAGAACGACGGCGAGATGTTTTTCGAGCAGCGCCGCCAGTCCGAACGCCGGCTCGCCGAGCAAACGAGCGGCGATCATCGTGTCGCCGAGCCCGGAAACGACGAGGCCGAAATCCCTGGAGAGGAGCCGGATGTCGTAGTCGGCACCGTGCAGGAGCTTTCGGATCGCGCCGTCCTCGAAGGGGGCCTTGAGGGGCGCGAGGTCGATCGACGCAAGCGGGTCGACCAGCGCGTGACGGTCTCCGGCCGTCAATTGCACCAAACAGACTTTCTCGCGGTAGTGGTGAAAAGAGTCGGCCTCGGTATCGACCGCCAGGGGTCCGGCGCCGATGCCCTCCGCCCACAGGGCAAGCGCTTCCGTCGAGGCGATCCACGTCACGTCCATGAGCGCGGGACCGTATCCTCCGCCTCCTTGGGGGTCAAGCGTCAACCGCCCGGATTGGTCGGGCACTGGGTCGACATCGCTCGACGGGCCGCGCTATCCTGGCCCGCCACTCCGGCCCCGGACCTTGCGTCGAACGGAAAAAAGCCCGGGCCGACGTCGAAAGGAAGGACATGTCGATTTCAACCGTCGCCCCCGATTCGCTCCAGGTCTTAGGCCTCGATAAGGCTCCCGCGATTCACCGCAACGACCTCGCGCCGGCGCTCTACGAAGAGACGGTCCGCAGGGGCACGGGGCGGATCGGCGTCGGCGGCGCGCTCATCGTCGACACGACTCCCTACACCGGCCGATCTCCCAAAGACAAGTTCATCGTCCGCGACGCGACGACCGAGGATCACGTCGCGTGGGGCGCGGTCAATGCGCCGTTCGAGACGGCGAAGTTCGACGCCCTGTTCGACCGCGTGCGGCAGCACCTCGCCACCCGGGAACTGTGGGTCCAGGATCTTCGCGGCGGCGCCGACCCGCAGCAGACGCTGCCGATCCGCCTGGTTTCCGAAAGCCCGTGGCATGCGCTGTTCGCTCGCAACCTCTTCCTCCGCGTCGAAGGCGCGGAGGCGCTGGCGGCGCACAAGCCCGAGTTCCACATCCTTCACGCACCCTCGTTCCTGGCCGACCCGCAGCGCGACGGGACGCGTTCCGAGGCGTTCGTCGTCTTGAACTTCTCCAAGAAGATCGTCCTGATCGGCGGGACGAAATACGCCGGCGAGGTCAAAAAGTCGATCTTCACGGTGCTCAATTTTCTCCTCCCCTTGAGATGGGTGTTCCCGATGCACTGCTCCGCCAACGTCGGGAAGGGCGGCGACGTGGCGTTGCTTTTCGGCCTTTCGGGCACGGGAAAAACCACGCTGTCGGCGGACCCCGAACGGCCGCTCATCGGCGACGACGAGCACGGCTGGAGCGATGACGGGGTCTTCAATTTCGAGGGCGGTTGCTACGCCAAGGTCATCCGGTTGAACGCCGCCCACGAGCCCGAGATCTACCAAACCACACGCACGTTCGGCACGGTGCTCGAAAACGTGACGATCGACGCGGCCGGAAACCTGGACTTGGACAGCGACGTCAAAACCGAGAACACGCGCGCGGCGTACCCGATCCACCAGCTCGCCAACATCGTGCCGGAAGGTCGCGCCGGGCACCCCAAAAACGTCATCTTTCTGACCGCGGACGCCTTCGGCGTGCTGCCGCCGATCGCCAAGTTGACGCCCGAGCAGGCGATGTACTTTTTCCTCTCGGGATACACCGCCAAAGTCGCCGGCACGGAGCGTGGCGTCAAAGAGCCCCAGGCGACGTTTTCGGCCTGCTTCGGGGAGCCGTTTCTCCCGCTGCGCCCCACCGATTACGCCAAGATGCTCGGCGACAAGATCAAAGCGCACCACCCCAACGTGTGGCTGATCAATACGGGCTGGACGGCGGGACCCTACGGCGTGGGGCACCGCATGGCGATCCCGCACACGCGCGCGATGATCCGCGCGGCGCTCGCCGGGACGATCGCCGATGCGTCGCTCACCGCCGATCCGATCTTCGGACTTCGGCTTCCGGCGACCGTGCCGGGAGTGCCCAACGACGTCTTGAACCCGCGCTCGACCTGGTCCGACGCGAAGGCGTACGACGCGCAGGCGACGAAGCTCGCCGGGATGTTCCGCGAGAATTTCAAGCGGTACGCGGACCACGTCTCGGACGCCGTTAAGGCCGCTGCTCCGCGGGGGTAGGGCTCCCGCGGTTTTCCGGAGAGGTCGGCCATGCGAAAAGTTCTGCTCGTCCTCGTCGCGCTTGTCCTTGCGCTTCCGGCCGCCGCCGGCAAACTCGCCGGAGTCACCCTCCCCGACGACGTGTCGGTGGGAGGCCGGACTCTCGTCTTGAACGGGTTGGGACTGCGTGAGGCGACCGTCCTCATGGTGGACGTTTACGTCGCCGGACTTTACGTCGAGGCCAAGTCCTCCGACCCCAAGGCGATCCTCCAGGCCGATCGGACGAAACAGCTCGTCATGCGCTTCGTGCGCAGCGTCGGAAAGGAAAAGCTCGCGGAGGCCTGGACCGAGGGGTTCGACAAGAACGCCGGCGACCAGCGGGCGGCGCTGGCCTCAGACCTCGCGAAGCTGAACGCGGCGATGACCGACGTCAAGAAAGAAGACCGGATCACGCTGACCTACCAGCCGGACACGGGGGTCGCCGTGTCCGTCAAAGGGAAAAACGACGTCGTGATCCCCGGAGCCGATTTCCAGCGGGTGCTCTTTTCGATCTGGCTCGGACCCAACCCGCCAAACGTCGCGCTCCGGGATGGGCTCCTGGGTCACCTGCCGGCGAACTAGTTTCGGTCGGCGCCGGCGAGGTCCGTCAGGATCGCTTTCGCCTCGGGGTTGCCGGGATCCAGTTTGAGCGCGCGCCCGGCTTCCCGCCGCGCCTCGTCGAGTCGGCCCGCGGAGCGCGTGAGTCGAGCGATCGACAGATGCGGGTCGGCGATCGTCGGATCGGTCTGGGCCGCCTTGCGGTAATAGCTCAAGGCGGCTTCGATACGGCCGTCGGCGGCCTCGAGGTCTCCGCGGGCGAGAATCGTGTAGGGCGTCGCGAGCCTCAGATCCGCCAGCTCGAGCGCGGCTCTCGCTTCGCGCTCGCGTCCGAGTCCGGTATAGAGCGTGGCGAGGTTGCCGAGGATCGCGGGATCGCGTGGCGCGAGTGCCAGCGCGCGCCGGTACGCTTCGATCGCGCCGGGGAGATCCCCCCGGCGCCTCAGGCACACGCCGAGGTTGCCGTACGCCGCCGCGAACTCCGGCGCGAGCTTTAGAACCGCCCTGAGGCGCGCCTCGGCGAGCGCGTAATCCGAAACGCCCAAGGCTTGCACGGCGAGGTTGTTCACGTACAACGCGGCGAGCTCGAAATCGTCGAGCAGGCGAATATGCTTGGCCGGGTCGTCCCGCTCCCGGTAGAAATCGAACACCACGTAGCGGTCGTTCAAGGGGTAGACGGCCACGACATGGGTCATGAGGTAGACGAGGTCGCCGCGCCGCTCCCCCACGGTCCGGGGCTGGAGGTACCCCGCCTTGACCCGAAACCCCCGCGAGCGAGCCATCGCGATGAACAGATTCGTGAACGAGACGCAGTTGCCTCGGCGGGTCGCAAGGGCCTCCGCGGCGGTTGTGGTCACTCCCGATTCGTAGACGAAGGTGAACCGCGCGGTGTCGAACAGGGCGCTCTGGATGCGCTTCAGCTCGTCGACCGTTCCGACGCTTCGGCCGGAAAGCGCCTCGGCGGCGGCCTTGATCTCGGGCGTGATCGCGATCGGATTGTCGACGACACCGGGATCGATGCCGCGCTTCTTGAGCGCACTCGACCACGCATCGGCGGCCTGCAACGACACCCACGCCGTGGAGACGATCGCGAGGAGCAGGAAGCGGCCGAGAGCTTTCATGGGATGATCGTAACTCGGGAGGTACGGCCGTGAAGAGTTCTTCACGTCGCACGACGAACAAGGGGCGTGGCTCGCGCGACGCCCCCGTCACCACAAGCGTTTCCCCGGATCTCATCTGCCGGTTGGACGCGCTCGGTCTCGTCGTCGAGGCGTTCGGCGGTGACGC
>JANMVW010000325.1:0-6167 GCA_031393555.1 Acidobacteriota bacterium | reverse complement strand
ATCCGCGGGACTACAACGTCCCCCGGTATGTGGAGAGCGCCTACCTGTGGGCATTCGTCTTCCGCTCCGACCGGCAGCCTCTCTACCGCTTCGACGTGCGACCCGAGGAGATCGTAGGCGGTCGGACGGCGCTGCCGATCGAGTTCCGCCCCCGTGAGCCGATCTTGAAGGGTCTGAACGACTGGGCGGGGACCGCGTGGATCGATCGCGAAACGACGCAGATCCTTAAGGTGGAGGCCTACTCACCCGCGGATTGGAATCGGTTGGTGGATCGCGACGCGATTGTCGCGAACGCACCGCGGCGGGACGACCACGAGGAGCTCAACATCTACGACATCGAGCGGATCGTCACGGAGTTCGGCTTCGAGAAAAACGGCATGCGGTTTCCCTCGCACGTCGAAATCAAGAAGACCCGATCCACCGTTTTTCCGGGGGCCAAGCACAGCAGTTTTCGAGAAGTCACGCTGCGGACGGTGAACCAGGACTACTCCCGATTCCAGTTTTTCAGCGTGCGATCGAGGGAGGAGATCCTGCGCTTCGTCAACGGCGAAGCCCCGCTTCGGGCGATTCCGTGACTTCTAGCGCCAGTCGTAACGAAAGGGGGAGGCCCTTGCCTCCCCCTCGACGGCTGATTCTCATCTGCTGAAGGCTGCTACGAACACCCGCTCGTGCTCCCGCAATTGACGCACGCATAGCAGGCGCCGTTTCTGATCATGATCGAGCCGCACTCGTGGCAGGGCGGCGCATCGGCCTGGCGGACGTAAACGTCGCGCTCGCGAGCTTGCGTCGCCGCGGCTCGCGCCGTGGCCGCTCCGGTGGCGTCCGTGTCGGCCGAGATCGAAAGATCCTGGCCGTTGCCCGCGGCGGGCATCGACGGTTGCTCTTCTTTGGGGAGGAACTGGATCGCCATCCAACGGAAGACGTAATCGACGATGGACTTGGCGATCGGGATCTGCGGGTTCCCGGTGAACCCGGACGGCTCGAAGCGGACGTGGGTGAACTTGTCCACGAGGAACCGCAGCTCGACGCCGTGCTGGAGCGAAAACGAGATCGCGGTGGCGAAGGCGTCGGCGAAGCCGGCCAACGTCGATCCGGCTTTTCCCAAGGTGACGAAGATCTCGCCGGGCTGGCCGTCGTCGAACAGGCCCACCGTGATGTAGCCGTCGAAGCCGGCCACCGAGAACTTGTGCGTGACCGACTGGCGGGTGTCGGGGAGCTTGCGACGGCGCGCCTGCGGCTCGAGGGCCGTCACCACCGCGGCGATTTTGTCCTCGTCCTTGCCGGTCGAAAGAGGCTGGCTTCGCTTGCAGCCGTCGCGGTAGATCGCGATCGCCTTCAGTCCCATCCTCCAGGCCTCGACGTAGGTCTTTTCGATCTCTTCGACGGTCGTGTCGTGCGGCATGTTGACCGTCTTCGAGATCGCGCCCGACAGGAACGGCTGGGCGGCCGCCATCATCTTGACGTGGCCCATGTACTGAATCGTGCGGGTTCCCTTCATCGGTTTGAACGCGCAGTCGAAGATGGGGAGATGCTCGTCCTTCAAGCCCGGCGCGCCTTCGATGGTGTCGTTGACGTTGATGAAATCGACGATGCGCTGGATGTCGTCCAAGGCGTAGCCCAGCTTCTTCAACGCGAGGGGCACGGTGTTGTTCACGATCTTGAACACGCCGCCGCCGACGAGCTTCTTGTACTTGACCAGCGAGATGTCGGGTTCGATGCCGGTGGTGTCGCAATCCATCATGAAGGCGATCGTCCCGGTCGGCGCCAAAACCGTGGCCTGGCCGTTCCTGAAGCCGTGTTCGGTCCCGAGGGTGACGACGTCGGCCCACGAGGAGCGCGCGGCGGAGAGCAGATCGGGCGGAACCAACTGGCCGTCGATCCCGTCGACGAGCGCCTTGTGCTTGCGCATGACGCCCAGGAACGGCTCGCGGTTGCGCTCGTAGCCGGCAAACGGCTGCTTGTGGGCCGCGATCTTCGCCGAGGTGGCGTAGGCCTCGCCGCACATGAGGGCGGTGATGGTCGCCGCGTACGCGCGGCCGGAGTCGCTGTCGTAGGGAAGCCCGCGCGCCATCAACAACGCGCCGAGGTTGGCGTATCCCAAGCCCAGCGGCCTGAAATCGTGCGAATTCTTTCCGATCGCGGGCGTCGGGTAGGACGCGTTGTCCACCCAGATCTCCATCGCGGTGGACGTCACTTCGACCGCGTGGCGGAACGCCTCGATGTCGAACTCGCCGGAAGGCAAACGGAAGCGCATCAGATTCAAGGACGCCAGATTGCACGCCGAGTCATCGAGGTACATGTACTCCGAGCACGGGTTCGACGCGTTGATCCGGCCGCTGTTGGGCGAGGTGTGCCAGGTGTTGATGGTCGTGTCGTACTGAATCCCGGGGTCGCCGCAGATCCACGCCGCCTCGGCCATTTCGCGGAGCAAATTGCGGGCGCGATACGTCCCCATCGGCTTGGCCGTAGTGACAGCGCGCGTGACCCACTCGCCGTCCGAAACGACCGCGCGCATGAACTCATCGGTAACGCGGATCGAGTGATTCGCGTTCTGGAAGAACACGGAATCGTAGGCGCCGCCGTGGACGTTGAACTCACCCGAGTAACCGGCGTCGATCAAGGCCCAGGCTTTTTTCTCTTCGCCGGCCTTCGAGTGGATGAAGTCCTCGATGTCCGGGTGATCGACGTTCAGGATCACCATCTTCGCCGCGCGACGCGTCTTGCCTCCCGATTTGATCACTCCAGCGAACGCGTCGTACCCCTTCATGAACGAGACCGGCCCCGACGCGGTGCCGCCCCCGGCCAAGTGCTCGCGCGACGAGCGGATCGCCGAGAGGTTCGAACCGGTGCCCGAGCCGTATTTGAAGAGCATCCCCTCGGTCTTGGCCAGCTCGAGGATCGACGGCATCGTGTCCTGCACGGCGTTGATGAAACACGCCGACACCTGCGGGTGCGGTTCGACGCCGCAGTTGAACCAGACCGGCGAATTGAACGAGACCATCTGGTGGAGCAGCAGGTGGGTCAGCTCGAACTCGAAGTTCTCGGAGTCTTCGACGGTCGCGAAGTAGTTCCCCTCCCGGCCCCATTGAGCTGCCGTCTTGGCCACGCGGTCGAGCAGCTGCCTCACCGAGTGCTCGCGTTCCGGGCTCCCCAGAGGGCCCCGGAAGTACTTCTGCGCGACCACATTCGTGGCCAACTGCGACCAGAATTTCGGCACCTCGACGTTGCGCTGCTCGAACGCGACCTCCCCCGTACCGGAAGAGATCACGGCATCCCGCAACTCCCACTCGACCTCTTCGTAGGGATGGACACCCGGTTTCGTGAAGCGGCGCGCGAAGCGCATCCCGTCGCGGGGGCTCGGGGTCGAGGATTTGGCGGCGTTCATTTCCCCGGGAACTTGGACCGAGCGATCATCCTTCGCGGGTCTCGGCTCGCGCTCAAGCATTGGTGGCGTCCTCCTGGTACGGGCTCTCGCGCCATCCGGTGGAGGAATGGCGCGGGGTTTTCATCTCATCTCGCGAAGAAGCTGCATCCCACCCAAGTGCTCCTCAGCGAATCTCGTCCGAAGCTCGTCTGTGATAGCAGGGCGAGAAAGGACGTGTCAAGCGTGATTTACACAAAATATCGGGGTATGAAAGGAACGTGCCACCATATATGGGGGTTTAAAATCCTATGCTTCTTCGATGATCCCGGTCTTCTTCTTCCATTCGAGAAAGAACGGTTTCCAGTCGGGGGCCGGGTCGATGAACTGGAGCCCCATGCCGCATTCGAGTACGTGGGCGAGCTGGACGGGCACGACCTTCGCCCACACGACTCGAGCCCACATGCTGAAGGTCTCCTGGGGAAACTGGATCTGAACGTGGATCGTCGTCCCCGGCTTGAACACGTTGTTGGTCTGAAGGAAAAGACCGGTTTCGGAAAGGTTTTTCGTGAAGGCGGTCTTCTCCGCCGTCGAGAGGCCGTACTTCACCATCAGGCGCCGCCGGGCGCGGTTTTGCGAGCGCTTGTTGTTCGGTTTCAGGGCCATCGATTCTCTCCCCCGAGAAACTATAGCCTCGATTCAGCGTGCACGGTCCTCGATCCGCGCGATCGCCCAGAGGGCGTGCTCTCGAAGGACCGGGTCGGGATCGACGGCGGCGGAACGCAGCGCCGGAAGGGCCCGGGGATCGCGACGGTTCCCGAGGACGATGCAGGCGTTGCGGCGCATCCCGTCATAGCGCGCGCGCATCAGCGACGTCCCCGAATAGCGCGCGCGAAAAGCCGCCTCGTCGAGTCCCAGAATCTCCGCGGGGTCGAGGCCGCGAAGGTCGTCGCGTCGCGCGAACGGATCGTCCCCCGCGGACGTTGCGAACGAGACGTTCCAGGGACAAACATCCTGGCAAACGTCGCAGCCGAAGATCCAGTCGCCCAAGCCTTCGCGCCGCGCCTCGGGGATCGCCCCGCGGTGCTCGATCGTCCAGTACGAGATGCACGCGTTCGAATCGACGACGCCGGGAGAGGTGATCGCCCCGGTCGGGCAGGCGTCAAGACACGCCGTGCACGTGCCGCAGAAGTCCTCGTGCGGTCCCGCGTCGGCTTCGAGCACGGCGCACGTGAGAACCTCGCCCAGGAGAATCCACGACCCGAGGTCGCGCGTCAGCAAGTTCGCGTTTTTTCCGATCCAGCCGAGGCCCGCGCGTTCGGCCCAGGCGCGCTCGAGCACCGGCCCGGTGTCGACGAACGTTCGCGAGGCGGCGCCGCTTGCCGCCGTGAGCCACCCGGCCAGCTCCTTGAGCTTCCGCCCCATGACCTTGTGATAGTCGCGGCCCCGCGCGTAGCGGGCGACACGCGCGAGGCCTTCGCGCGCCGCCGCTTCGGCCTCGCCGGGCCAATAGTTGACGGCGAGCGCGACGACGCTCCGGCAGCCCGGGAGCATCGCCTCGGGATCGGCGCGCTTGCCGGGGTCTTTCGCCATCCACGCCATCGTCGCGTGCCGGTCGCCTCGAATCCACGCGGCAAGCGCCGCGCGGTCGCGTTCGAGCGGAGTGGCGCGAGCGATCGCCACCTTGTGGAACCCGAGCGCCACGGCCTGAGCCTTGAGCGCGTGCGCCAGCTCCGACGCGTTCACGGCTGTTTCGACAGATCGAGCCCCGCCTGCTTCGCGAGCCAGAGGATCTGGCGGCTGATCCCGCGCACGACGTCGACGTCCCCGGCGGTCAGCTCCGCGCGGGAGAGGATACGGCGCAGGCGGCGCATCATCCCCTCGAGCTGACCCAACTTGAGAAAGCCGATCGCGAGCAGCGCGCCTTCGAGGTGCGCGTACATCGCCTCGCGGCCCGCGTGATCGACGAGAGCTTCATCGTCGGGGTTGAAGGCCGCGGGCGTTGCCGCGTCCAAAGCGATCCGCAGCTCGTACGCGACGATGGCGATCGTCTGCGCGACGTTCAACGCGGGGTACGCCTCCGCGGTGGGAACGTAGGCGAGGTGCGTGCAGCGATCGAGATCGGCGTCGCTCAGCCCGTGGTCCTCGCGGCCGAACACCAGCGCCACTTCGCCGCGCGCCGCCAGGCCCGGGAGCAGCGGCGCCAGCGCGTCGAGCCGGTGATGGGGCTGGCGGTGCTTCCCCATCCGCCGCGACGTCCCGACGACGGTCGCCGCGCCGTCCAACGCTTCGTCGAGCGTCTGGTGCGTCCGTGCGGCGGCGAGAACGTCGACCGCGTCGACGGCCATGCGGACCGCCTCTTCGTCGTCCGCCCCCTCCCGCGGATCGACGAGATCGAGCCGGCCGAAGCCGAAGTTCTTGAGGACGCGCGCGGCCGAGCCGACGTTTCCGCCGTAGCGCGGCTCCACGAACACGAAGCGGATGGGGTGACTCGAGGTGTCGGGCATCGTCTCGCCTGGCATTATGCCCGAGAGCGCTGCCGCGGCTCGGAGACCGCGAATCGACAGTTTACGGATTGGGTCGCCTCCGGCGCGACAATCCTCACTTACGACGACGCCCCTGAATCTTGGCCTTCGCGACGGCGTGGCTCACACCGCGACCTTTCGCCAGTTGCCCTTCGGCCGACCGCACGTCGCGCAGCAACTCGAGCTGATCGAGCATCGCGTCGTATTCAACGGCATCGACGAGAACCGCCGCGCTGCGACCGTGAACCGTGAGGATCATCGGCCGCCCCGTTCCCTGAACC
>JANMVW010000287.1:0-8104 GCA_031393555.1 Acidobacteriota bacterium | reverse complement strand
TTCGGTCGCGAGGTCGGGCCGATCCCGACGGGGCGCTCCGGTCCGGAACGCGCGTGGGGCGCCGTCGAAAAACGCGTGCGTCCGGCTCGGCCCGTCGGCGCTCCCTTCGAGCCGGTAAGCCACGTCGAGGGCGTCGTGGGTCGCCTCGCGCACCGCGTCACCGCCGGGAAGAGCCTCGATCCGGCGGACCAGGAACGTGGCGTCGGTTTCCCGCGGTGCGCGCAGCCGGTCGATGGCCTCGCGCGCCGGCAGGGCCGCGCGTCGCAACGCCTCGGCCTCGGCCGCCGGGACCAGGAGCGGAAGCACCGCGACGAGTCGCTCCGCGAACTCGCCCTCGGTCCAATCGATCGTCAACAGAGCGGGGTACCGGTGGGAGAGCCAGCGGGCCATCGGCCAGAAAAATCGGTAGTGGATCGGCGTCCCCGCGATGCCCGTGTCGGCCAGTGCTGCGGCCGCCCGCTTCAGGTCGGCGCGGCGGTGGAAGCCCGCCAGCCCTCGCTGCGCGGCGGCCAGTTCCGAAGCGTTTTGCGGGTACGCACGGAGGAGGCAGAGCCGTTCATGCAACCGCTTCAACGCCTTCGGGTTCATCGGGCGGGAGTCTATCCGGGTTTCCGGCTTGACGGGACCCCGCGATATCCAGCAACTTGCACCATCGAAAGCGAGGGGACGCGTGAGTCAGGGTCATCGGGTCGAGGTCCACAAGTTCGGCGGGACGAGCGTGGGGGACGCCGAACGCATCGCCGCGGTCGCCCGCATCGTCCGCGAGGCTGCAGCCGGGTGCCGCCTGGTCGTCGTGGCCTCGGCTCTGGCCGGGGTCACCGACCAGTTGGTCGCGGCGGGGACTGCCGCGGCCCGGGGGGACCGCGACGAAGGAACGAGGCTCTTGGACGCGGTGCTCGCCCGGCACCTCGAAGCCGTCGTGCGGCTCGAGATCGGCGATGCGGTCGAGGTCGAGGCCGAGATCCGGGGCATCGTCGAGGAAGTGATCGACCTGATTCGCGCCGTGGCGCACCTGCGAGAACTGACGCCGCGCACCCGCGACGACATCATCGCGGCCGGGGAAAAGCTGTCCGTCCGACTCGTCACGGCCGCGCTGAAACGCGCCGGGGCGCCCGTCGCCGCGGTCGACGCCGATACGTTTCTCGAAACGGACGATCGCTTCGGCGAGGCGAACGCCCTCATGGGAATCAGCGATCGCACGATCGTGGCCGCGCTGCGGCCTCGACTCCTACGGGGAGAAATTCCGGTGGTCACCGGGTTTTGCGGCCGCGCGCCCGACGGCGCCACAACGACGCTCGGGCGGGGCGGTTCGGATCTTTCGGCAACGCTCATCGCCGCCGCGCTGTCCGCCGACGAAGTGACGATCTGGACCGACGTGGACGGCGTGTTCACCGCCGACCCCAAAGTCGTGCCGGGGGCGCGGGTGATCCGGCAGCTGAACTTCCGCGAGGCCGCCGAGATGTCCTACTACGGCGCCAAGGTCCTCCACCAGAGGACGATGATCCCGGTCGCCTCCCTGGGCATTCCGGTGCGCACGCGCAACTCGTTCGCACCCGAGTCCGTGGGCACCGTCATCGACGGACGGATCACCCCCGGATCGCACCCGGTCAAGGCCGTCACCGCGGTGCGCGATCAGTGCCTCGTCTCGGTCGAGGGGAAGGGTATGGCGGGGGTGCCCGGCGTGGCGGCGCGCCTGTTCAAGGCGATCGCCGGCGCGCGCATCAGCGTGACGATGATCAGTCAGTCCAGTTCCGAGGCGTCGATCTGTCTCGCGGTCCCCGGGGAGCGCGCCATCGACGCGGAGCAGACTTTGAAGCGCGAGTTCCGCTCGGACATCACGCGGGGCGACGTGGACGAGATCGTCGCGCGGCGCGGCGTTTCGCTGATCGCCGCGGTGGGCCTGGGGATGGCGCGAACACCCGGCGTGGCGGCGCGCGCCTTCGCCGCTCTGGCGCGCCACGGCGTCAACGTTTTGGCCGTCGCCCAGGGCTCGTCCGAGCTCAACCTCACGCTCGCGGTCGATCACGACGAGACCGGCGAAGCAATCCGGGCGTTGCACGCGGAGTTCGGCCTCGACCGCATCGATACCGGCGAAGACGCAGCCGGCGGATTCGATCTCATCCTCCTCGGGTGCGGGAAAATCGGTCGCGCCCTGACGGAGCTTCTGCAGGCGCGCCGCGCCCACATCGTGGAGCGGTTCGGCCTCGACGCGCGCATCGTCGCCGTCGCCGATCGCACGGGGTTTGTCTTCCGTCCCGCCGGCATCCCGAAAGACGAGCTGGGGGGCATCCTCGAAACGAAATCGGGCGGGGCGAGGCTCGCCGCCCGGAGCGGCGCCGTCCCGAGCGACGACCCCGTGGCGATGGTGCGCCATGTTCTCTCCTACCGGCTCGCGCGCCCGGTGTTGATCGACGTCACCGACGGCGAGGACACGGCGGAGGCGCTCCTCGAAGCGCTGCGCCTGGGCGCCGATGTCGTCAGCGCCAACAAGAAGCCCCTCGCCGGATCGCTCGGACGATTCCGCGCGCTCATCGACGGGGCGCGGGAGACCGGGCGGCTCTTGAAGGTCGAGGCCACCGTGGGGGCTGGTCTTCCCGTGGTCGACACGCTCGAGATGCTCCTCGCAACCGGCGACCGGCTGACGCGTGCCGAAGGATGCCTGTCCGGAACGCTCGGGTTCGTCATGACCCGGCTCGACGAGGGCGTTTCGTTTTCCGAGGCCGTCGCCGAGGCGGCTCGGCTCGGCTACACCGAGCCCGACCCCGTCGCCGACCTTTCGGGCGCGGACGTCGGCCGGAAGGCCGTCATTCTCGGACGCCTTTCGGGTCTGGCGCTTGCCGACGATGCGATCGAGGTCGTCGGGCTCGTCGACCCAAAACTCGCGGGGCGGCCGCTTGCCGCTTTGATCGAGGCGTTGCGGGCGTACAACGCTCCCATCGCGGAGCGCATCACGAACGCCCGGCGCCGGGGATGCGCCCTTCGCTACGTCGCTCGCGTCGAAGCCGGCCGCATCGCGGTCGGCCCCGTCGAGGTTCCCGTCGATTCGCCGCTCGGGATGCTCAAGGGAACCGACAACATGATCGTCTTCACGTCCGAGCGTTACGCGGCGCGCCCGCTCGTCGTCTCGGGGCCCGGGGCCGGAGTCGACGTCACCGCGATGGGCGTACTCGGCGACATCCTCCGCATCGCGGGGGAGAGGCGGCCCAAGTGAGCGGCCCCGCCGAGATCACCGCGTTCGCGCCCGCCACGGTCGCCAACCTCGGGCCGGGACTCGACGTCCTCGGACTGGCGCTCGCCGCACCGGGCGATCGCGTGACGGCCCGGTTCGCGGACGCGCGTGGCGTGACGATCGCGCTGGTGACCGGGGACGAGGGCGTGCTCCCCCTCGATCCCGAAAAAAACACGGCAGGGATCGCGGCCGCGGCGACTCTCGCCAAAGCCGGGATCGCAACCGGCGTTGCGCTCACGCTTCACAAGGGTATGCCGATCGGGTCGGGGCTCGGAAGCAGCGCGGCGAGCGCCGCGGCCGCGGCGTACGCGGTCAATCTCCTCATCGGCTCGCCGCTCCGGAAGGCCGAGCTGGTGGGGCCCTGTCTCGCCGCGGAAGCGGCCGTTTCCGGCCGCCACGCCGACAACGTCGCGGCCGCGCTCTTGGGCGGGCTCATCCTCGTTCGCTCGCTCGACCCGATCGACCTCGTGCGCCTGCCGGTCCCGGAAGGGCTCGTCGTCGCGGTGGTCACCCCGAAGATGGAGTTGTCCACCCGCGCGGCGCGCGCGGCGCTCCCCAAGAACGTTCCGCTCGCTTCGCTCGTGCGCAACACCGCGCACGTCGGCGCGTTCATCTCCGCCTGCTATTCGGGAGATCTTGGCCTCCTCGGCAGGAGTATCTCGGACGCGGTGGCGACCCCCGCGCGCGTGCCGCTCATCCCGGGCTGTGCCGGCGTCATCGACGCGGCGCTCGATGCCGGCGCGCTGGGCAGCTCGATTTCCGGCGCGGGCCCTTCGATCTTCGCGCTCTGCCGCTCGGAGCGGAGCGCCGGAGAAGTCGCCGCCGCCATGGTCGGCGCGTTCGCCACAGCCGGTTTGGCCGCGGACGCGGTCGTTTCGCCGGCGGATTGTCCGGGGGCGCGGCGAGTATGAGCGCGCTTTCGTTTCGACTCGTTTGCGTCGATTGCGGGGCGTCGCACCCGGGATTCGAGCTGCGTTACCGCTGTGCGTGCGGCGGCACCCTCGACGTCGCCCACGATCTTCCCGCGCTTCGCGACCGGATCGGTTTCGAGCTGTTCGACCGGCGCCTCGCCTCCAAACAACGCGCGGATCGCTCGGGGGTCTGGCGTTTCCGCGAGCTCATCCTCCCTTTGGATCCCGGCGAGATCGTCACCAAGCCCGAGGGGAACACGAACCTGTACCGCTCGGAGCCTCTGGCCTCGTGGGTCGGGATCGAAGACGTCGCCTGGAAGCACGAGGGAGAGAATCCGACGGGCTCGTTCAAGGACCGCGGCATGACGGTTGGGATCAGCGTCGCCAAGAAGCTCGGCATGGACCGGGTCGCGTGCGCCTCCACCGGAAATACGTCGGCCTCGATGGCCTCCTACGCGGCGATGGCGGGGATGAAGGCGTACGTGTTCATCCCCGAGGGGAAAGTGGCGTTCGGCAAGCTCAGCCAGGCGCTGGCCTACGGCGCGACGACGATCCAGATCGAGGGCGGCTTCGACGTCGCGATGCGTTTGGTGCAGGAGGCGTGCGCCGCGCGCGGGGTCTATCTGCTCAACTCGATCAACCCGTTCCGCATCGAGGGGCAGAAGGCGATCGCCTTCGAGCTGCTGCAAGATCTCGGATGGATCGTTCCCGATTGGCTGGTGGTGCCGGGCGGCAATCTCGGAAACAGCGCCGCGCTCGGCAAGGGCCTGGCAGAACTTCTCGAGCTGGGCCTGATCCCGCGCCTTCCGAAGCTCGCCGTCATCCAGGCCTCGGGAGCCAACCCTTTCGCCACGGCGTTTCGAACCGGCACGCCCGTCGTTCCGCTCGCGGGAGCCGAGACGCGCGCGACCGCGATCCGCATCGGCGATCCGATTTCGTGGCGCAAGAGCTTGCGCGGCGTGGTCGCGAGCGGGGGCGTCGTCGACGAGGTGACCGACCAGGAGATCCTCGACGCGAAGGCCCACCTCGACGCCTCCGGGATCGGAGCCGAGCCCGCGTCGGCCGCCTCCGTCGCCGGGGCCCGAAAGCTCGCGGCGGCGGGTGTGATCGGGCGAGGGGAGCGCGTCTGCGGCATCTTGACCGGGCACCTCTTGAAGGACCCCGAGATCGTGATCGACTACCACCGAGGCACGCTTCCGGGCATCGCCTCGAACTTCGCCAACGCGCTCAAGCGTTCGGAGCCGACCTTGAAGGGTGTCTTGTCGGCGATGGGTGATTGAAACGCGCGCGACCCTGCCGGAGCCTCCATGAACCGCGACGTGTCCCTACGCGACGTCAGGCCGAGCGACCTCGAGACGTTCTTCGAGCACCAACGGGACCCGGACGCGACCCGTATGGCGGCGTTTCCCGCCCGCGATCGCGACGCGTTCATGGCCCACTGGAAGAAGATCATGGGCGACGCATCGACGATCGTCCGAGCGGTCATCCTCGAAGGCGAGGTTGCCGGAAACGTCGTCAGTTGGGAGCAAGACGGCGAGCGCAAGGTCGGCTACTGGATCGGGAGAGCCCATTGGGGACAGGGCGTGGCCACGGCCGCGCTGTCGCAATTCCTCGGTCTGGTCGCGATCCGGCCGCTTCTGGCTCACGTCGCCAAGCACAACGTCGCCTCGATCCGGGTCCTTCGAAAATGCGGGTTCACGATTTCGGGCGAGGACCGGTTTCCCCTGGCCGACGGAGAGTATGTCGAAGATTACGTGCTGACACTGACCGAGGAGGCGCCCGCCGGGCCGCCGATCGGTTAAGCTTCCGGCATCGTGAGGACGTCGGCATCCCACCCGCCCGAGAAGCGCCCGCGCGCTCGACCGACGGCGGTTGAAGTCGATGCCGTGCTCGCGTGGTTGAAGGGTCGCGGGACCAAAGCCAATCGTGAAGGCATGGCGCGATACGCCATCCGCTCCGCGAAGGTGTTCGGCGTTTCGGTAGGCACACTCAGACAACGGGCCAAAACGCTCGGCCGGAATCACGAGTTAGCCGGCGCGCTCTGGGAAACGAAGTGTTACGAGGCGCGCATGCTGGCGGCGTTCGTCGACGATCCGGCGCGGGTCACACCGAGGCAGATGGACCGATGGTGCAAGGACTTCGACAACTGGGCGATCTGCGACACCGTCTGCTTCCACCTGTTCGATCGGACGCCGCACGCCTGGAAGAAGGTCGCGACATGGGCCGGCAGGAAAGACGAATTCGTCAAGCGAGCGGCGTTCGCGCTTTCGCGACGCCTTGCGACCTCGTCGGACAAGACGGCTCGATGGATCGGAAAAGACGCGGTCAGGCAGCTCGGCAGTCCGGCGGTCGCGCGACGACTCGCCGCGAGGGTGGCCCGGGAGAAGCAATGAGCGCAACGACGACGATGATTCTCGGCGGAGGGTTCGGCGGCATTTCGGCGGCGAATACGCTGCGAGGGCTGCTCCCGGCGGAGCACGAGATCTTCGTGATCGACGAGTCCCCGCGCTTCCTCGTCGGTGCCGGAAAGACGTGGATCATGCTCGGCGAGCGCACCTACGATCAGATCTCGCGGCCGCGAGAGTCGCTGCTGGTTCCCGGCGTCACTCTGATCGAGGCGCGCGTCGAGAAGATCGGACTGACGGATCGCACCGTCTCGTCGTTAGGCGGCTCGCTGAACTGGGACCACCTCGTCATCGCGCTCGGCGCCGAGCTCGACCGTTCGAAAGTTCCCGGGCTCGCCGACACGGCGCACACGTTTTACACGGTCGAAGGGGCGCAACGATTGAAGGTCGAACTGGAGCGGTTCGCGGGGGGCAACCTTGCGATCCTCATTCCCAAGCTGCCGTTCAAGTGCCCGCCCGCTCCGTACGAGGCGGCGATGCTCCTCCACGACGCGTTCAAGCGCCGCGGGATCCGCGGCAATGTGCGCCTCTCGGTGTACACGGTCGAAGGTGCGCCGATGGCCACGGCGGGTCCCGAGATGGGGCAGTACATCAAGGGCGAGTTGGCGCTGCGCGATATCGAATTCAACGGGCAAAAAAACACGGTCCGCGTAGAGGCCGCCGCTCGGCGCGTGGTGTTCGAGGACGGAAGCGAGGCGCGCTACGACCTGCTCCTCACGATCCCCCCGCACGAAGCGCCGTCGGTCGTGCACGACGCGCAGCTGACGAACCCGTCGGGCTGGATCCCGGTCGATCCGCTCACCTTGCACGTGAAGCTCCCGCCCGGCACGAGCGATGTTTACGCGATCGGCGACATCACGAGCGTCCCGCTTCCCGGCCGCTTCAAGCCGGACGTCTCGCTGTCGTTGCCGAAGGCCGGCGTGATGGCCGAAAGCCACGGCCGCGTCGTCGCGCATCAGATCGCGGCCCGCGTCCTGGGCCACGCGCCGGTCGAGACGTTCGACGGGAAAGGAAATTGCTTCCTGGAAACGGGTGACGGACGCGCCGTGAGGGCCGAAGGCTCGTTCTTCGAGCTGCCGCATCCCGTGATGCAAAAACGGATCCCGGACGAAGCGCAGTTTCGCGACAAGCTCGACTGGGTCGAGCGGTTGCTCCGGCCCGCGAGATGATCGAATACGTGCTCCAAGGCCTCGTCGCCCTCGGGCTGGTCGCCGTCGTCTCGCTCACGGCGCCCGCACAGGCCGGCGAGCCGGACTTCGAAAAGCTGTTCGCCGGGCGCGACGGCTGTTTCGAACTCTACGACCTCAAAACGAGCAAGCGCATCGTGCGCTCCAATGCCCGCCGCTGTGCCGAGCGCACCTCGCCCTGCTCGACCTTCAAGGTCCCGCTGTCGCTCATGGCGTTCGACGCGGGGATCCTAGCCGACGAGAACTCATCGATGACGTGGGACGGCACGAAGACCTCGCGCGACGTCTGGAATCGCGACCAGACGGCGGCGACGTGGATGCAGAACTCGGTGGTCTGGTTTTCGCAACGGCTGACGCCGCTCCTCGGAATCG
>JANMVW010000069.1:0-1649 GCA_031393555.1 Acidobacteriota bacterium | reverse complement strand
CGCCCGTTTTGCGGCTGGGGGGCCTCGACATGCCGGTGCCGTTCAGCAAGGCCCTCGAGGAGATCTTCATGCCCAAGGCGCGGATCCTCGACACTCTGCGAGGCCTCCTCACGTCCTGAGCACGGCGGCGAATTGCGACGTGGCGGCCGGACGACTACACGCGGCGGCCTCCCAGGACCTCCTTCGGAGAAGCCCGAACTGGCTGAGGCGGCGGGAATCGAACCCGCGTCTTTAGAAACTGGCGTTTCGCAACGGCTACCGCCCTCCGATCCAAAGTTGCCCGCCAGCGCCGGCGTTGTGGCGTAGATTCACCATGGTCCCCTGGCTTCCCGCAGGCTCCGCGGTGTGTTCGCGTTGTATCCTCGTTACTGTCCAATCCGGAGTGGTTGCCTATGGCGCACGAACTCAGGCGCAGACTCGACTATTCGGACATCCTGGGTACGCCCAACGACGGCAAGCGCTACGAGCTCGTGCAGGGGCAGTTGTTCGTGAACCCCTCACCGAACCCGATACACCAGAGGATTTCCCGGCGGCTGGAGCGACAGTTGGAGGATTACTTCCACGAGCGATCGATCGGTGAAGTCTTCAACGCGCCGATCGACGTCATCCTCACGCCGCACGACGTCCTGGTGCCCGACCTGCTCGTCGTCGCGGATCCTAATCACATCTCCAAGCGCGGGATCGAGAAGCCGCCGCTGCTCGTGGTCGAAATCCTCTCCCCCTCGACGCGCAAGGTCGATCGCGGCGTCAAGTCGAGACGGTACGCGGAGCTCGGAGTCAAACACTACTGGATCGTCGATCCCGACCGAAAGAGCGTGGAGTGTTATCACCTGGCGGGCGGCGCGTTCCGGTTGGTCATTGATTCCGAAGGAAACACGACGATCGCGCATCCCCACTGGGAAGGGCTGATCGTCGATCTCACCGCGCTCTGGCGTTAGTTTCCCGTTGCGTACAACGGACAGTCCCGTCATGTGCGACACCCCTGTAGCTCGCCAAAACCCCCGCCTCGTTCACAGTGAACGGCTTGGGCACGACGAATCGCACAGCGAATCCGGGGACGCAGAGCGTTGACCGCGCCCGCCCGGCCAGCTCCTGACCTCCCGACGCCGGGTCACCGGCAACCTTCCCGAATAAAAGAGGGGGCCTGAAGGCCCCCTCTCCATCGATCGTTATGGAATAGCGTTATTCCTGGCGGCGCAATCCGACGCGACGATTCTGCGCCCGCCCTTCGACCGTCTTGTTGTCTCCGATCGGCTCGGTCAAACCGTAACCCTTCGCGCTGAGCATCGCGGGGTTGACCCCCTTCGCGATCAGGTAGTTCATGACCGCGCTCGCCCGTGCGTCGGACAGCTTCAGGTTGTACTTGGCGCTGCCGACGTTGTCCGTGTGACCCGCGACCTGGATCTTGACGTCCGGATTCGCGGTGAGGGACGCGGCCACTTTGTCGAGGGTCTCGGACGATTCAGGCGTGAGCACCGCCTTGTTGGTTTCAAAGAACACGCCCTCGAGCACGATTTCCTGCTTCGGCTCGGGAATGAACGCCGGAGGAGGAGGAGGGCAGCCGTTCGCATCCACGGAGACGCCGGAGGGGGTGCCGGGACACTGGTCGACGCCGTCACACACGCCGTCGCCGTCGGAGTCGATCGGGC
>JANMVW010000263.1:0-36666 GCA_031393555.1 Acidobacteriota bacterium | reverse complement strand
GTCCCGTCGTCCCGTCGTCACCGGTTTTCGTGTAGATCTTCGTGAGGCGCGGCATCGTGGCTCCGTCGTCGGCGTTCACATCCGCCAGGTCAGACCGGCAAGATAACGCCGCCCGGGCGCGGGTGTCACGAAATCCGCGGGGGTGAACGTCGAAAAGTCGAAAGCGTAGATGCCGCGGGTCGCGTAGATCTCGTCGAAGAGGTTCTCCGCCGCGACGAAGAGACCCAACGTGCCGCGGTGGGAGTCGGGGCCGGATCCCAGCGCGCGCTCCCAGCCCAGGCGCAGGTTGACGACCGTATACGCCGCGAGCCGTTGCTGGCTGTTTGAAGGGTCGTTGTCCAAAACTTGCGAGCCGACGTACAGCGCGTCCGCGCGCACCGCGAAACCCCGTGGAAGCGACGCATCGATCCCTGCGCCGAGACGCCAGTTCGGGACGAGCGGAACCTGGTCGCCTTCATCGGCGCCGTTCGTGAACGTCGAGTCCGTGTACGTCACGTTCGTTAAAGCCGAAACGCCTCGCCCCAAGCGTCCGCGCGCCGACAGCTCGACACCCATCCGCCTCGTCGTGCCGGCGTTGACATTGCGCCCGTACGGGTCATTCGCCGTGGGCGTCGGGTCGTAGACGATTTCGTTCGCGGTATCCGTCCAGAACAACGCCGCATCGAGCGAACCGCGACGGCCTCGGCTTCGAAGACCGAATTCGTACGCGCGCGCGTCCTCGGGCACCAGGTCAGGATTGCTTCCGAAAAACGGGAACGCGTAGAGCTGTTCGGGTGTTGGCGGGAGGAATCCGTCTCCGTACGAGGCGTAAAGATCGACGGCTCCGCTCGCGTGCATCGTCGCTCCCACGTGCAGCGACAGCTCGGAGAACGTCTTGCTTCCGTTCGTCGGCGGCGCGGGGACCGTCTCGGAATAACTCGCGCGATTCCGGTCCGCTCGGAGCCCCATCGTGACGCCCCATCGCGGAGTGATCGTCCACGTGTCCTGCGCGAACAGCCCCACGCTGCTCGCCCCCGCGTTGTTACGGGACGACGGAGCCGATGGGTCGTACGAGCCCGGATCCGTGGGTGATGTGAAATAGCCGAGGCTGTCCGTCGACCCGTCCGACGCTTCGAGTCCGAAAGCGATGAGATGCGACCCGTGCGTCGATGCGAGTTCCCGCGCCGCCTGCGCGACCCCGCTCCACGTGCCCCCGTCGCCGTCGAGGAAGAACCCGCCGTAGGTCGCGGCCGCGCGGCCAGTCGTTAGGGTCTGCGCGTCGCCTGACCGATAGGCGAGCGTCGCCGCGAGAGAAAACCCGCCACCGACCGGCCCCTGAAATGTCAGCGACGCCTGCCGCTCGACGACGTCCGATCCATCGAGCAGGTTGTAGGAGTTCTGCCACGGGTCGGCTTCGAACTCGGCGAGCGTCAACGCCCCCGGCGCACCGTAGTCGAGACTCGACGAGAGCAAGACGAGCCCCAGGCGGCGTCCCCCTCCGAGGTCGACGCCTCCCGACGCGTTGAACCGTTTCTGATCGCCGCCCGAATTAGGTCTGAAGCCGTCGGTGGTGTCATAGGCCCCGGATACGAACAGATCGTAGTGGCCAAAGTTCCCGCCGTACGTGGCGTCGAGGCGCGCGGTATTCCAAGCACCCCCCGACGCCGCCACCGAAGCGGAAGGCGTCGTGCCGCGCCGCGTGATCACTCGGATCACCCCCGCCTCCGATCCGCCCCCGGCCAGCGCGGCCGACGGCCCGCGCGTCACCTCGACCCGCTCGATCGCGTCGAGCGGAACGGTCTCGAGGGACGCGATGTTGTTTCGCGAGTCGTTGATGCGCGTCCCGTCGACGAACACCGCGACCCCTTTCCCTCCGGAGAACCCGCGCAGGTCGAGGGATTTCTGTACGTTATTTCCGACCTGGTCGATCAGCACGACCCCGGTGTGCTCGGTCAACAGGTCCTGGAGGTTTCGCGCGCCGCTCGCTTCGATCTGCTCGCGATCGATGATCGTCACGTGCGCAGCGACATCGCTGATCGGCACGTTCTTGTCATCGAGACGCGTTGCGGTGACGAGCACCCGCTCGTCGACTTTGGCATCAGGGTCCGCAGCGACGAACGGCGGGCACACGACCGCCCAAGACATGAAAACAAGACACGATGGAAAGAGGAAACCGGATCTCAGACGCCGCATGCGAACCTCCCGTTCGACTAGCGCGACAGCGCGATGAACGCTCGTCAGGTTTCCTGGCTCACGGATCGTCCGCCTTCGAGCTCCTTCCCAAACGTCCAACCCCGATCTGGGATCACTGACGTTCAGTGGATCTGTGCCCGAGGCGTCCCCGTTAACAGTGGCGGGGGCCGCGCGGGATTTTCACCCGCTTCCCTCGACGAGCACTAGTTGGAAAAGATCGAACCGAAACCAGGCGCACGTTACGCGCGTGGGCGGGAGGGTGTCAAGGTGGGTCGCACAGCGCTCGGAGATTTCTTGTTGACTCGTCGGCGGGGTGGCGTAGCGTTGTCGGCAGGGGTGGTCGCGCGGACACGGGCCTGCGCGAAAGAGAGTCGCTGAAAAAGCAAGTGTCTGCTGCGAAGCGCTGGGGGGCGCGGATGGCGGATCCAGCGTTGGCTCTGAGGACCACCTCTCGCGAGTGCCCTCAGATTCTCGGCGGCGATCCTGTTGGTAGGGTCGTGGCGAATCGCACGTTGGAAGCAGTCGCGCGCTTCGGCGGTCTCGCCCAGGCCGACGCGTTTCGCGGCTCCAATTGAACCGCGCGGCGGAGTTGGCCCTTGGCGGGTTCAGGACGATCCGCGCCCAACAAGATCCTGCCGTATTTGAATCGAATGCGCGCCACACGCGGGCCGGCATCGATGGCCTTCTCGAACATCGCCTCTGCGCGGTCGGTTTTGCCCTCGTCCGCGCAATCAGAGCGCAGATCGAGTCGGGGGTGTTCGAGAAACTCAAGGTGGTCGCCCCGGCCGATCCTGGATCCGCATCCATTGATCCGCAGGGTTTCATGAATCAGTCGAACCCCGGACAGCGATCGGGCGGCAATCAACTGTTCAATCTGACGCCTGGCTCGATGTGGCGGATGGGAGTTTCAATCAATGGGGTCCTGTTGAATTGAAGGGACGGTGACGGTTTGTTCCTGCGCGCAGTATTCATAGCGCTTCTTGCGGTCCTGAGTTCCTGCGAAGAATCGCGAGAGGTACGTAATGTCCCGCGAGCGACGCTCGTCCTAGCAAACGGCTACTACGTCGAAGTTGCTCAGATTCCGGAAGGCAAATGGTCGACTATTGATAGCCCGAGCGGGAGCGATGCACTGCGGGTCGAGGCGCGGGATGGAACCCGCGTCAGAATTATCGGGGCGCCGCCGTTTGTCGTGGACATCCGCGAACTCAAAGTCGTTGAGTCAGGCAATCGCGCCGACCATACGTTCATCGTGACAAGCCCCGATCGCTCAAGGCGAATCGTCTTGGCGGAGTGCAAGAACCGCCCCGACTTCTACAGCGAGTGTCAACTGCGCGCGTTCGATGAGGAGACTGAGATCACTCGCACGGAAAGTCTGTTGAGCTACGGGCTCCCCGTGTGGAGGGACAATACGACGTTCTTTTTTGTCGGATCATCCGGAGAGCTGTTTCGGACGGACTGTACGACCGGCACGACTTCGCGACTTGAAGCACGCGACAGGTCGCTATGCGCGTATTTGCCAGTTCAAGGCGGGTTATTGACAACTGACCGAAAGGGAATCGCGATTCTCGATCCGACAACGGGAAAAGAGAAAGTATGGTTGGTAAGGACGAGCATGTGGTCGCCTGTCGGTGATGGCGCGCTGACGTCACCCGACGAACGCTATCTGGTGTACTCGCGGAAGAGATTGCTCTCCGAGGTTTACGACTGCTACCTACGAGAGCTGAAAACCGGTCGGGAGTCGCTCATCGTCCCGGGGCTCCGCTTCATTTCGGGGATATGGTTGAACGCAGGGTGAAGTGCTGTGCCCCTCAGTGCGCGCGATAACAGACATCAACGGCTGGCTCGTATTCGTCCACAACGGCTACCCATTCGGCGACGAGATCACGCCGCCCCCAGGCCTGGCGGCCGGGGGGCTCGGCGCGTGGCCGTGCTCGTCACCGGCGCCGAGTTCGGGGAAAAGACCGATCTGGGTTGCACGGGTACACGCATATGTGTACATTCAGGCGATGAAGCGCAGGGAGTTGGAGCGCCGGTTACGCGAACTGGGTTGGATGCTGCTGCGCCATGGTGGCAAACACGATGTGTGGATCAGTGCCGACGGCTCATTCACGGAGTATGTGCCGAGACACCCCGAGATCAGCGAGAGACTGGCGCAGGTCATCCTGCGGCGGGCCAAGGAGAGGCAATGAGATTTCCAGGTCGAATCAGGAAGGACGGCAAGTTTTGGCTGGTGGAGATTCCCGCGTTTGATGCGTTCACACAGGGACGCACGAAGCGCGAAGCGTTGGCGATGGCCGAGGATCTCGTCGAGACGATGGCCGGTGTAAGCGGTTTCCGAGCCGCGGCCTACCCTTCGGGCGGAGAGACCTTCGAGATCGGCGCCAATCGCATCGGCGTACTCTTGGCGCTCCTGTTGCGCCGGCAACGGGAACGTCAGGGGCTCAGCCTGGCGCAAGCGGCGGCGAAATTGGGGCAGCGCTCCAAGAACGCCTACGCACGATATGAGCAAGGAAAGTCGATGCCGACCGTCGAGAAACTGGAGCAGTTGCTGAAAGCGATTGCACCCGACCAGAAGATTGTGTGGCATATCGCGGCGTGAAAAGAAACGCGGCGTACAGGAAGCCGTCCGTGGACCGGGGCCATGCTCCCTAGTAATTCGCCACAGTTTCGCTAATTCCGAGGGTCCCGAAGCCCGGGCGCAGCCTCGATCGTCGATCCTCACCGATCCTGGAAGGCCGTTTTTCTTCCGCAAGGCGACTACGGTGGCTCAAACGGTCACACGATCCGAAAAAACATCGACATTTCCACATTTCATCGCTCCGCCAGACATCTCTCCCCCCGACGCCAAGACCGGATCTCGAAACTCCGCCTCGCTGATCCTGGACCGGGGCCAAGCGGGGCTTTCTTGATGCGAGTGTTCTTCAGAAGCGCTCGGGCGGTCCTGCCGTCTTTTGGGTCCGCTATTTCGACTTGGCGCGCGCGGTCTTGCGAACTGACACGGCATGGCGCGACGGCCGGGCTTCCTTGATCGTGCGAAGCACGTCCTCGAGGACGGGCAATACCGCGCGGTCTTTAGGGCGATTCACCGCGCGTTTGCTCGCGATGATCCGGTCCAGTGGGAGGACGCGGACCTTCGTCGTTCCCACCTTGATCTCTAGCGCGCGTTCATACTCAGCGACGAATCCGTCAAGTCCTTGCACGGACACGACGAGGTCGAAGAACTCGATCCGCTTACCGACGATCATGGGCGGGTTCAAGCCGACAGGCGGTACGTACGACGCCCCAAATCGCTTCAGCACGGCGAGGAACTTCTCGCTTCCGACGTCGCTCACCCAAAGATCGACGTCGCGGGTGACGACGGGTGCCCCCTGAAGAGCGGCGGCGGACAGACCGACGACAAGGAACTTGATCCGCGCGGAGCGGAGCGCCGCGAGAAACGCGATCTCGCGTTCACCAAAGAGGGGCAGCTCGACCACGACGCAAACTCCCTTGGAGGCGCCGCAGTGGCGTCTCGCGAAGCACCAGAAGAGTGTGCCAGACGTTCTCGAACTCGACTCCCGGATTGGCGACGGTGATCCGCCGGGCCTCCCCGACGAGTCGCTCCAAGTCTTTTGGAATCGCTGCGGGTTGACCTCGGTGTGCAACCGGAACGCTCATTTCGAGAGTGTACCAAAACGAATCGCAACGCGGATCAAGCCCCCGACGGCGCCAACGGGATGACGAACGGGCGCCCGGACGACGGGTCGGTGCGCACTTCGACGTCGACCTCGTACACGGAACGGATCGGCTCGGGGCGGAGGACCTCCGCGGGCGTCCCGTCGGCGGCAATCGAGCCGCAGCGCAGCAGCACGAGGCGATCGCAATGGCGCGCGGCGAGGTTGATGTCGTGGCTCACGACGATGACGGTCAGGCCGCTCTCCCGGTGGAGTTTCTCGAGAAGCGCGTAGACCGCCAGGCGGTGCTTCAAGTCGAGGAAGGCCGTTGGCTCGTCGAGGAGGAGCAGGCGCGCCTCCTGCGTCAGCGCACGCGCGAGCATGACGCGTTGGCGTTCGCCTCCCGAGATCGCGCGGAAGGAGCGCGAGGCGAGTTGCGTAACCTCGCAACGCTCCATCGCCTCGCGAGCCATCGCGCGGTCGTGCGGCGCCTCGAGGCCCAAAAGCCCCAGGTGGGGCGCGCGTCCCATGCGTACGATCTCTTCGACGGTGAACTCGAAGACGGGGTGGGTCTCCTGCGGCACGACGGCGACCCGTCGCGCCCGCTCGCGCGTCGGCAAGTTGGCGAGGTCGTTTCCGAAAAGCGCGATGCGGCCGGCCGTCGGGCGAAGCGCCGCCGACGCAAGGCGGACGAGAGTCGTCTTTCCGCTGCCGTTTGGTCCAAGGATCCCCGTGATCGTGCCGGCGGCGACGGAGAGGTCGAGCCCGGCGAGGATCGGCGCTTTGCCGTAGGCAAAAGAGAGCCGCTCCATCGTGAGAGCCGCGGCGCTCACGATGCCCTCAGACGCTTCATC
This sequence comes from Acidobacteriota bacterium, assembly GCA_031393555.1. Classification (GTDB taxonomy): domain Bacteria; phylum Acidobacteriota; class Polarisedimenticolia; order Polarisedimenticolales; family DASRJG01; genus DASRJG01. The sequence goes on along the minus strand of JANMVW010000263.1, from coordinate 29,987 downwards.
AAGAGGATCAAGAAAAACGGGCCGCCGATAAGCGCCGTGACGACGCCGACCGGCAACTCCGAGGGCGCGATGAACGTTCGCGCCGCGGCGTCGGCGAGCATCAGTGTCGCCGCGCCGGCAAGCGCGCTCGCCGGAAGCAGGACGCGGTGGTCCGGCCCGAACAGGCCCCGCATCGCGTGCGGCACCATGAGCCCCACGAACCCGATAATCCCCGTGAAAGCGACGGCCGCGGCGGTGACGAGCGAGGCCGCGAGGACGATGGTCCAGGTCGCGCGATCGACCGGGACGCCCAGTTGGGCGGCCTCTTCGTCGCCCAGCGCCAGCAGGTTGAGCGTGTGGGCGTGCGCGAGCAACAGCGCGATACCCGCGCCGGTGAGCATCGCGACGACGCCGAGGGCCTGCCACGACGGTGCGTTCATCGCGCCCATGAGAAAGGACAGCGTCCCCTGAAATCGCGCCGGATCGCCGACGCTGACGAAGAACTGGATGATCGCGGAGTCGAGCGCGTTCAACACGACGCCCGTCAGGAGGAGCGCGGTCGTCTCCGTGCGGCCCTGAAAGCGGGCGAGCGCGAAGAGCACGACGAGAGTCAAAACCGCGCCGAGAAAAGCCGCGGCCGGGCGGGCGATCGATCCCCCCAACCCGGAGGCCGGGGAGATCGCGATGAAGATCACGGCCCCTAAGGCCGCCCCCCCCGACACGCCGAGGATGAAAGGATCGGCCAGCGGGTTCCGCAATACCGCCTGATACGAAGCGCCGGCACAGGCGAGGGCCGCGCCGACGCACCCGGCGAGGAGGACGCGCGCGAGGCGGAAATCGATCACGATGCCGCGCGTTGCGGCATCGCCGCCGCCCAGAAGCGTCGCCACGACGTCGTGAAGGCTGAGGTCGCTCGAGCCGACGCCGGCCGCGACGGCTCCCGCCACGACGACGCTCGCAGCGACGACGATCAGGCCCAACACGCGGCGATTCGGCGCAGCGAACAGGCTCATGGGGCCTTCTCGCCATGGGCTGAGACGTGGAGGATCGCGGCGAGTTCCTCCGCGGCGTCGGCGACGCGCGGTCCCGGCCTCAGCGTCAGATCATCCGGAAGGACGACGACGCGCCCGTGCGCCACCGCGGGGATCGACGGCCAGCGCTTCCAGAAGGCGTCTTCGGCATGTGCATCGCCGCTCGCCAGGTCCATGCGCGCCTGGAGGATCAACTCGGGCCTGGAGCCGGCAACCGCCTCGACGTCGAGGCGTGGATAGCGCGTCGCTTGGACGACGTTCGATCCGCCCGCAAGTTCGAGAAGCTGCGAAGGGAGCGTGTCGCGTCCTGCCGCGATGATCGGGTCGGTCTGGATACAGAAAAACGTGGGAACGCGTGGGGCACCTGCCACGCTTTTCGCGACCGCGTCCAGGCGAGCCCGCACGGCCGCCGCGAGATCGCGTCCCGCCGCTTCGGCTCCTGCATAGCGCGCCACCAACTCGATCGCGGCGAGGGATTCCTCGAGCGTCTCGGCGGGGACGATCTCGAGCCTCAACCCGGCCCGGCGCATGGCCAAGGCCGAATCGCGGTTCCCGGGCCCGGGGCTGACGAGGACGAGATCCGGCTTCAGCGCGAGCACCGACTCCACCGACGGATTCACATAGCCGCCGACCTTGGGCTTCTCTTTCGCGGCGGGAGGGAAGTCACAGTACTGCGTGACGCCGACCACGCGATCGCCCGCTCCCACCGAGAAGAGGATCTCCGTCAGCGCCGGCGTGAGGGAGACGATTCGCTGTGGTGTCGCGCTCTTCGCGCCGTCCGACGTGGGCGTCTTCGCGCACGCGAACACGGCGGCCAAAAGACCGAGCAGCGGAGCGATGCGAGAAGCGGCCCGAAACACGATGGCCGGGATGTTATCCCGGCGGTTGCACGCAAGCGAGGCCGGGGTGCGGCGCTAGGGCTGGAAGGCCACCTGTTCCGACTTCCAAACCTTGACCGGGACGCCGTCTTTCGTGGCCGGGCGGTAGGTCCATGTCTTGGCTGCCGCCATCGCGGCGTCATTCAGATCGGCGCCGGGGACGCCGGTGACGAGTACGACCCGATCAACCGTCCCGCGATCGTTGATGAGCACGTTCATGATGACCGTACCGAAAATCCTCAGCTGCCTGGCCGCCGCGGAATAAGCCGGGGCCCGGTGCACGAGTGAGACTGGCATCGTGTCGGCCACGTCGATCGGTATCAGGGCGCCGGGAGCGATCTTCGTCCTGGCGGGGACAGCTTCCGGATCCGGGACGGTTTCTACGCCGGCGACGCTGGTGTTGGGCGCCGAAGGAGGCGCAGCTTCGATCGTGAGGGACTCACGCTTCGGAGGCGAGGTATTCGTAGGCGGTGCGACGCGAGGCGCCGGCGCGGGCTCGGAACGTTTTCTTGGAACCGGCACCTTGGCAGCCGCGAGGGCAGGCTTCGGACCGTCGGGCAGCGCCCGTGACGGCTCGGAAACCCCGGATGGCGTTTTGGACGGAGCACTTGCCATGGGAGGTGCGGGATCCACGATAGGCGCGCTTGCCGCGGGAGGCGGGCTCACTATCGGGGGCGCGCTTTCAACGATTGTTGCTAGTGGCTTCGGTGAAGGGGCAGGGCGGGATGGGACAGAGTTTCCGTGCGGGAACACGAAATAGAGGCCAACGACCGCGACGACGGCAATGGCGCACCAGGCCCAAATGGGCATGCCGCGCCGCGCCTCGGTCGCCGCCAACTCGGACTCGGCGATCGTCCACCTCGGGAGCGCAAGCTCGACAACTTGCGGAGGAGCCGGGATCTTGGCGACCTCGGGGATCTTGGCGACCTCCGGGATCTTTGCGACCTCCGGGATCTTTGCGATCTCGGGGATCTTTGCGACCTCCGGGATCTTGGCGACCTCCGAGACCTTGCCGACCTCGACGCCATCGGCGATCTGGCCAACTTGCGGCGAACGTTTCTTACCGCTGCGTTCCGATTTCTTGCTCTTGCGGTGGCGCTTGGTGTCGAAATTTCCCAGCTGATCCGCGTTTTGATCCATCACGACCGGCGTTGCCAAAGGCGCAACAGCGATCGGGATCTCAGGCGCCGGAATAGGAAGGGCCTCGAAAACTGAAGGCGACTCCTTTTGGTCGGAAACCAAACGTTCGAGAATCGGCTCCAAGTTGGGCGCTGTCTCGAACGCGAGAGGCGTGGAACTCGCTCCGAGTTCCGAGTCGAGTTCGGCCCGCATTTGCGAGAAGAGGTCCTTTTCGACGGTGGCAACCACCGCGATTTTTTCCGGCCCCTCGAAAAGCGAGTGTGCGCCGCCTCCGCCTGAAAGCAGGGCGTCGAGACGGGCCATGATCTCGCCTTCACGATCGTCCTGAACGACCGAATGCCCGGGCTTCGCGATCGCATCGACGTTCTTGCGGAGGTTCGGTACGTCGCCTGTTTGTAACGGGACCGGCTCCGGCGCGACTGGCTCTGCAATTGGCGCGGACGTACCCGGCGCGAGAAACTTCCCCACGATCTCGAGGAGTTGCGCCGGCGCGATCGGTTTTTCGATGTACTCGTCGCAACCGTAGATATGCAGGGCCTGCGTCCGGTACTTGCGCCCCTTGTACACGCCTGTTGTGATGATGACCGGCGTTCGCCTGCCGTGAGGGGTTCGTTTCAGCTCTTGGCAGACCTCGAAGCCGTGCTTCTTCGGGATCATCGCCTCAACCAGAACCATGTCGGGATTCAAACGATGGAACGCTTCCATGCCTGAGATCCCGTCGGTTGCAATCTCGACCGAATAGCCTGCAGCGACCAGAGGGTCGCGGAATCGTTCAATGCTGCGAGGCTCGTAGTCGATAAGAAGTATCGTATAATTCGCCATTCGACGACCCTGAGAGCGACTTGCTCCGCCGTTCGGCTCTTGCGATAGACCCCCGGCTGCGACCCGTACAGACCAGAAGGTGCGGACGCCCCCTCGGCGACCGCGTTGAACATAATCCGCGCAACCCGGGTATTCAAGTCGACGGAAAGCCTCCGACGTGACATCCGATTCGCATGACTACGAAGGCATCATCCGAAACGCGGTCGCTAGAGCCGCGAGCGCTCACGTCTTCTTTGAAGAGCGCGCTGACCTCCGGATGACCCTGGGATCCTCGGGACTCCGCGAAATCATAGAGACCCGGACCCGGGGCGCCGTGATATCCGGACAGCGTTCGGTTCACGTCGCTGGCCGCGAGTTCATGGATCTCCCTCGGATGGATCCAAAGCAACCCTTCCCTCGGGCGCCGCTTCTCGAGGCCGCCATCATCGAAGGGGCCACCCAAGCTTCCGCGGGACGGCGGCACCCCCTTTGGTCCGCCAAGCTCATCTCGTTCCACCAAGAAGTTTGGGTGGGCCTGTCGGGAACGGAAGCAGCTCACGACGTCCGCCGCGGAAGCCGGGTGACGCTTCGCGTTCAAATCGGAAGCGAGCGCTCTGCCCATGCGGTCGAAGAGTTGGTCTTGCGGCCCGACGGGTCGTCGTCGTTCAAGGAGGCTTTCGTCCGAGCTTTCGATCGGGCCGACCAGAGAGGGTCGAGCCGCCAAGCCCCGGGGTCCGGCCCGATCTCGGCGGTCTTTGCCCCCGGAGTGGCGGGTGTGGTCATTCACGAACTGGTCGGTCACGCGCTCGAGGGGGACGTCGTTGCCAGAGGTCCCACCTGGATCAGTGCCAAGACGGTTCCCTCCGCGTTGACACCGGTGACCGTGATCGACGATCCCCGTCGCGGGCGTGGCGCTTGGATGCTTGACGACGAGGGGGTTGCAGCAGGCGAGACAACCTTGCTCGATCGGGGTCGCCCGGTGGGAATGCTCCTTGATCGGACCTCGGCGGCTGCCTTCGGCAAGAACTCTACCGGACATGGAAGGCGGTCGTCGTATCTCGAGTCCGTTCGTCCACGCATGGGATGTACGTTCATTGCGTCGGGCATCGATGCGCCCGAGGACATTCTGCGATCGACGCGAACAGGGGTGTTCATCCGTCGCCTGGCCGGTGGTCATACCGATCCGAAGTCGGGGCGCGCGTCGTTCACCGTTAGCGATGCTGATCGCATCGTCGACGGCGATCTCGCGGAGCCTCTGGACGCCTTTGTGTTGGAACTCGACGGGGTCGAATCCTGGGGATCGATCGATCGAATTGCGCACGATCTCACTTTCGACACATGCGTCGGTTCGTGCGTTCGCGATGGTCAGCCCATGGCCGTGAGCGTCGGCGCGCCGACAATTCGCATAGGGGTGGTCAGAGTACGTTCCTAAATGGAATTAGAAGGCTGTTCATGCCGGAATCAACACAAACGCTCGCTATCGAGACACTTGTCGAACGCGCACGATCTCTTTGGCGCGAGGCGGTGAACCGGGAGACCAAGGCTCGTGTCGAGCTTTTCGCAAAGGTCTCGCTCCGTTCCAAAGTGGCTCGCGATCTCATGGGCACCGACGTGACTCGCGATCACACGCACGAGTCCGGGCTTGCGGTGCGAGTGCTGCGAGGCGGTCACGATCATGCGGGCTTCGCCGCTGCGTCCGGACTCTCAGTCGAGGTCGTTCGGTGGGCCTTGGACACCGCTCGAACGTTCGGCGCCCGAGCATCTGCTTCGGCGCCAGGTCCGTCGGATGCCGTCACCGCGGAGCGGTGGGATCTCGACGCCGCGATCGAGCTACCCGCCGAAGGTGACCTGGCCACTGGCCTCAGCTCTCGGCCGAGCTTCGAGTGGATAGAAGCCGGAACCACGCTCGAGGTACTTATCGGGGCTGAAGGGTGGCTCGCGGGTCGAAGGCGCCACCGCATCTGGGCGCTCGACGGAAAGAGCGGAGCAAGCCCTGTGGCACGACGGGGATTTGCGGAGTGGGAGCACCTGTTCGACCGACCGGACCCGGAGGACCCTTTCAGCCGTCACACGAAATCGGGCAATTTAGGTGCCCTTGTTCTGACGCCAAACGCCGCATCATCGGTCGTCGGGGCTTTGGTGGAGGCCTTTCACGGGTCGGGCGCAGCTCACGCGTCGAATTTCGGTCAAGGATGGTCCGTCTCCGACGAGCCCATCCGGTCGGATGGTCTTGCGGGCGGATCGTTCGATGACGCCGGTTTTCCGTCGTTTTCTCGCGTCCTAGCTGTCGATGGGCTTTGGATGGACGAGCTGAGCGGTCCCGGAACCTACCGGAGGTCCTCGTTTCGAGAACCACCCACAGAATCGGCCTCCAATCTTTTCATGGCCTCGGGCGAACCCAATTTGATTCCCGAAGGCGCGATGGTAGCCCGACGATGCCGCGTTCTGCGGATGTCAGACGAGCTATGGGTGCTTGAGCTCGACCTACAGAGCGGTAATCCCCCCGGTGGATTCGAGCGCCGGTGGGTTCGTGTTCAGCCCAAGGCGCTCGTGGAGGCCTGTTCCGCACGTTTGGGTGGAACAAGAGTGACGCCCACCGGGCCGATCGTGCCGGCGCTCTTATTCGAGGGGATTGAGGCTACCCTGGGAGAGAAGGCCATTCCGTAGCAAAACCTCACCCAGCGACGCCGTGGCAGAGCAAGCAGGGAGGAGTCGTCTGAGTCGGTCGACGGTCCGAGGGATCGCATCCCGGTAACGGTCCCTTCCAAGCACGACAATCTGATACCCAAAGGTCCCCAGCGCCTTAAGCATCCTTTGAGCGGCGACGATGTCGAACCGTTCACGAAGGGCCGGGACGTCGGGGGAGCCCGCGAGTTGCTGCCAGTAGAAGTTGGACAGTTCGGCGGCCTCGTGTTCACCCAGATCGACGTACGCGTCGCACAGGAGCGAGGCCAGGTCGTAGGTGTCAGGGCCCCAACGGGCATCCTGAATGTCCACCATAGCGAGAGCACCGTCGCCCCGGACCATGATGTTCCGGGAGTGGTAGTCGCGGTGGCAGAGCACCCGGGGATGCGATGCCACGGCGAGGGCGAGTTCTTCGACAGCCCCACGCACGTTCGCCGCTGCATCGGGGCGGCCGAGAAAACCGCCCACGTAATGCTCGAGGAAGAAACGCATCTCGAACAGGAACCGGTCGCTATCGAGAGCTGGTCCTTGTGCCCGGTCGGAGCGCAGGAGAGCGTCCGTCCCTCGAGTCGCGATCTCGGCTGCCAACCGGACCGCCGCGCGATAGAGGTGATCGCGAGTAAGGCGACCGCCCGAGGTGGCGCGCGCGAGCGAGGTCTCCAAAGTGTCGTCGCCCAGGTCTTCCAAGACAAGGGCCCCCGCCTCGGGCAGGACGTGGAGCACACGGGCCACGGGCAGCGACGCCTGCTCGAAAACCCGTGAGAGCCTGACATCGTCGGTTTCTCCCCGGAAAGGGGAGCCGTAGTCCATCACAACGCACGTGCCGCCATCCGGGAGGACGAGGCGGTAGAACCGCCGTGTGGATGCATCCCCGGCGAGCGTCTCGTCACGCGCCCCGGGGTAGAGCTCGGCGAGCGCCTTTTCGACAACCGGCCGCAGGGTGCCCATCACTCGGCCGCTGCCGAAAAACGCCGGACGAGAAGCCCCGCGACACGCTCGACGCCCCTTGAGAGCGGAGCATCGCGATCGATATCGGTGGCGAGCAGGGCATCCGAGGCTTCGAGCCCCGCCGGGATCTCGGTGCCCGACCCAACGATGCATCGGCGGAGCGCCGATCCGGGCCCGACCCAGGCCTCGGGCATGACCACCGTGTCCTCGAGGGTCGCCCGTTCGCCGACCATGACGCCCATGCCGATGGCGAGCGTTCCCATGAGCGAGATCCCAGGGGCGCCTAGGTCGGCACCGGCACCGACGGCCACGACCGCGCCGCCAAGCTCGCGTACGACATCGAAATCACCCAGACGTACGCGTTGTTCCGCCGGAAGGGCGACGACGCGCATCGAACCCTCGAGATAGCTTCGCGGGTCGCCAAACTCCCACCAGAACCCGTCGTGAACGTGCGCGTTCAGGCGGCCCTCCGCTGCGAGGCCGAAGTAGACGTCCCGCACGATGTCGGACGGAGCATCTCGCGGGATGAGGTCGAGGACCGACTCCTCGATCAAGTGATAGCCCGTGAAGAGGAGACGGCCCCCTGCCTTGCCGCCGAACGCGATGACGCGATGGCGATCGTCGATCGAAACCTTGGTGTACCCGTCGCGGTGGGGCGCGAGCACGAGCGTCGCTGGGCATCCCGAGCGGAGGTGCGACGCGATGACCGTGGCGAGCGGGATGTCGGCCAGAAAATCGGAGTTCCGGACGAGGATCGTGCCTGCCCCCGTAAGGTGCGCCGCGGCGCGAGCCAGCCCGCCCCCGGTGCCGAGCAGCCGGTCTTCTTCCAGCGAAAAATGGAGCGCCCGAAGCCCGAACGCCGTGCCGTCCCCGAACGCCTCCCGCAGCCGTTGTGGCAGGTGATGGAGGTTGATGACGGCCTCGTCGATCCCTTCGGTCGCAAGGCGCGAGAGGATCTGGGGAGCCAACGGCCGGCCCAGGACGGGGATCAGCGGCTTCGGCACGACCCGCGTGATCGGGAGCATCCGCTCCCCGTATCCCGCCGCCAGAAGCATCGCCTTCATGCTTTAGGCTCCGTGGGCCCCGAACCGGGTAGGAGCATGTCACCTGCGATCAGGCCTCGGGCGGCCGCGTCTTGTTCTTGCAGCTCGCGATAGGTTGCGCGGATGAAATCGGAGGGCGCGGCACCCAAAGCCTCTGCCGCCCTGTCGACTTCATCAGGACTGCCCTCGAGCTCGATGAAGGTACCGAGCGGAGTCTCGTCGACCGCGGCTTCCACGGCGCCGAGCCGGTAGGTGGCTCGGTATTTCTGGTAGCGGTACACGGCCTCGAAACCCAGACCAAGCAGGATCGAGCGTAGCGCTGCGGGGTCCGCAATCGCTGTTTCGTGTTCGATTTTCACCTTGTGCCGGTGTTCCCCCGCCACGGGAGCCTTGAATGTCAGCAACGAGACACCGTCGAAGTCGCGCAGCCGGAGGAGCCGTCCGCTTTTGGAGAGCGCGCGGTCCGCGAGATCGAACAACACGTTGTCCTCGAAAGCACGGGCGTGGACCTGGCGCGCACCGGCGGCGAGGAGCCGCAAAACCGCCGTCTCTCTGGAGGGGAACGCGAGCTTGATCTCGTTCTCGCGGTTGGACTTCGCCATCTGACGGATGATAACATCCGACGACTTTGGCGACCTCGTGACAGAGTACTGGGCCCGGCATCCTCTCAAGCTTCCCGCGCTCGCCGGCGTGCTCCTCGCGTTTGGCTACTTCACGCTCGGGCTCGTCATCCCGAATCTGGTCGCGCTCGTCCCTCTGCTGATCTGGATCGATGCGAATCTCGACCGGCCGTGGCGTGCCTGGCGAAATGCCGGCTTCGTCTTCGGCATGTCGCTGAACCTCCTGATCCTCAGCTGGATGCGCTCGATGCTCGCGATCAGCTTCCTCGGCGTGTTCGCCTACCTCGGGCTGGCGCTCGTGTTCGCGACGGGCCTGTCCCTCGCCGTGATCGCGCTCGCCTGGTTGCGCAAGCGCACGGGCTGGTCGTTCGTGATTCTCCTCCCGGCGGTCTGGTTGACCCTCGAGTGGGTACAGGCGCAGGGCGATCTGCGCATGACCGCGCAGCACCTCGGCCAATCGCTCGGCACCGTGCCCTTTCTCGTGCAGTTCGCCGATATCGCCGGACCGTACGGCGTCGGACTGGTCCTACTCCTCTCGAACGCGCTCCTCTACACGGCCTGGCGAGCCACCTCGCGTGCCGGGTGGGTTCGAGCACTGGCCGCCTGGGGCGTGCTCGCGACTGCCGTTTTGGGCTACGACGCGTGGGCGTGGACGCATCCGCCGGCCGCATCGGGCTCGCTGCGCATCGCCTTCCTCCAGCCCAACGTGCCCTTGGCTTTCAAGATGGACCCCGCCGACGACGGGCGCCAAGACCGGCTGCTGGCCGAGCTCACGCGGAAGGCCGCGGCGATGAAGGCCGAGGTCGTGATCTGGCCCGAGACCGCGAGACCCCGCGCGCTGTACAGCCGCCCCGATCTCCCGGCAACGTACGCGATGCCCGAAGTACAGGCCCTCGCCAAGGAAACAGGGGTCACGATCCTGGCCGGCGCGGAGTACGTCGTCGTCCACGACAAGAATCATTCCGAGGCGTACAACGCGGTGTTCGTCGTCCACCCGGACGGCCGCCTCGATCCAACCTGGGCCGCCAAGATCTATCTCGTGCCGTTCGTCGAGGCCATTCCGTTCGAGTTCCTCCTCGGCCCGTTACTTGCGGGACGGGGGGGGTGGGCGCAATGGCTCGGAGGCGGATTTCTCCCAGGCCCCGAGGAAACGCCGCTGCCCGTCGCGGGAACCGCTCTTGGCGTCAGCGTTTGCTACGAAGAGCTCTACTTCGACCTGCAACGCAGCCTGCGCAACTCCGGGGCACGCGTTCAGGCGGTCATCACCAACGACGCCTGGTTCGGAACGACTTTTTTTCAGACCTATCAGGCCAACACGGTCCGCCTGCGAGCGATCGAGAACCGATCGTCGTTCGTGCGAGTGGCCAATACCGGGATTTCGATGTTCGTCGACCCGCTCGGGCGTGACGCCGAGCGGACGGAGCTCCTCACGCAGGAGGTGCGCGTGAGCGACGTTGCCCTGACGGACGTCCGCACCGTGTACGATCGGATCGGCGACGTGGCTGCCTGGGCGGCCATCGCCACCTTCGTCGCGGCGGCGTTTGTCTCTTGGAGGCGAGGACGATGAGCCTGAAGATCAACGATTTGACCTGGGAGCAGTTCCGCGACCGCGTCCCGTCCGCGTGCGACCTGGCGATCGTTCCCGTGGGGACGATTGAGGCGCACGGAGCGATCCCGCTCGGGACCGACACCATCATTCCCGAGGCGCTGGCCGACGAGCTCGCGCAAAACCTCAATGCGCTGATCGCGCCCTCGATCGCCTACGGCGTGACCAACTCGCTCCTCCCGTTCCCCGGCTCGACGACGGTGTCCTCCGCAACTTTTGCCGCCTACCTGTTCGAGGCGGCGGCGGGGCTCGTGGATGCGGGTTTTCGCAGGATCGTGCTGCTCAACGGGCACGGTGGCCAAACCGGTGAAGTGGCCGCGGTCGTCGCGCGCTTGTGGAACGAGAAGCGGGCGTACGCCGTCGCGGTCGAGTGGTGGGGATTCGCCGAGGAGCTTTCGGCAACGATCTACCCGGGGACGATTTCGGGGCACGCGGGAGTCGAGGAGACCGCGATGATCCTCGCGATCGCGCCGGAGCTGGTGGACGGCGCCCGCGCCGTCACTGTGCGCCGCTTCGCGCGCCACCAGGGTCTGAGAGCGCGTCCCTTCCCCGCGTCCATCATCCTCGACCGCAAAGAAACCGCGGCCGAAGGAAAGCCGGTGCTCGACCCCGCGAAGGCGAAGGCGTTTTACGCAGGGGTCGTCAGCGCTATCGAGGCGGGGTTGCGGGACGTGTTCGCGGGGTGGAACGAGATTCGGACGTAATTCGTGCGGAAGCGGGAGAAGCCCACGGCCGTGAAGGGGTTAACCTCCGCGCCACCCGACCATGGCGACCTGTTCACGATGCGGTAACGAGCTTCCCGACGGAACAATCCGTTGCGTGGTCTGCTTTCCACGCGGCGCCAACTCCCTCCTGGAAACGGAAACCGCGTCCGGCAGGCCCCTCGACTCCATTGCGCTCGATATCGGCACGGTGCTGGCGGGCCGGTATCGGATCCTCGCCCTGGCCGGACAGGGCGGAGAAGGGGAGGTGTATCGGGCAGACGACCTCAAGCTCGACCAGATGATCGCGGTCAAGATCCTGCCGGAGTCGTTTCGGAGGGACGAGCGACGACTGGCTCGTCTGATCGGTGAGGTGCGCATCGCCCGACGGGTCTCGCACCCCAATGTCTGTCGCGTCTACGACATCGTGGAGGCGGACGGTTACAGTTTTTTGACGATGGAATGGATCGAAGGCGAAAGCCTCGCGTCGTTGCTCCAGCGCAAGGGCCCGCTGCCCAAGGACACCGCGATCGGGATCGCCCGTCAGATCTCCCTGGGGCTCGCAGCCGCGCATGACGAAGGCGTGCTCCACCGCGACCTCAAGCCGGGAAACGTCATGATCGACGACCGGGGGGTCGTGCGAATCACCGACTTCGGGCTCGCAACGACCGCCGCCAAGGTTTCCGGCGCAATCGCCCGCGAGGGCACTCCTCTCTATATGTCACCCGAGCAGTTCGCGGGCGCCGAGGTGACGGCGCAGAGCGACATGTACGCCCTCGGTCTCGTCCTGTTCGAGGTGTTCACCGCGCGGAACGCATTTCCCGGCCGGACCCTCGAGGAAATGCTGGAACTCCGAAAAAACGCTCCGCCGGATCCGAAGAGTCTCGTTCCCGACCTGCATCCTGCCGTCTCGCGCGTAATTCTGAGGTGCCTCGACGTCGACCCTGAGCGTCGACCTCCTTCCGGCCGCGAGGTGGCGGCGGCGCTGCCGGGGGGCGCCAGACTCGCCGAAGCCATGGCGATATCGCAGCGCAAGGCGGACCGGATCGCCGCCTTCCGCGAAGAGCTGACCGAGTTGCGCCGCGCCGGGCTCGTGCGGCTCGACGAGAAAGAGCTGGCCGCCGTCGAGCGCCACCACGACAGTGAACTGCGCGACCTGATCAGTCGCTTCGACGTCGACGTGACCGAACGGGGAAAACAACTGGCCTTAGGCATGCGGATCGTCTCGCTCCTAGGCGCCATTGCCCTCGCGGCGAGCGCGTTTTTCTTCTTCAACCGGATCTGGGGCGTCATCACGACTCCGCTGCAGATCGGGATCCTGATCATCGCTCCCCTCTCGGCCCTCGTGGCAACCGACGCGATCGCGAAGCGCGAGCGGGGGGGATACTTCACCTCGATCGCCGCCCTGTTCGCGTTCGCCTGCCTCGTGCTCGATCAAACGCTGCTGTGCGCGGCGTTCAACCAGACGCAGCCCGCGTGGGAACTGCTCGCCTGGGGAGCGTTAGCGATGATCCTGGCGGAGGGCTACCGCCTGCCGCTGCTCCGCGTGGCCGGCCTGGTCTTACTCGCCGCGTTCGTCAACGCGCTTCTCGCCGTGTGGGCCGCAGCCTACTGGCCGAATTTTCTGGAGCACCCCGAAGGACTCCTACCCGCCGGCGTGCTGCTCCTCGCGTTGCGGCTGTTCGCCGTCCGCGGGATGCGGCCCGGCTTCGCCGCCATCGATCGGATCCTCGGGTTGATCTTCCTACTGTTCCCGATGCTCCTTGTCTCCATCACCGGTTCCATGAGCTACCTGCCCTTCGATCCCGCCCACATCAGCGTCGGCTATCAGATGCTCGGTTTCGCCGTCAGCGTTGGGGCTATGGCACTCGGTATCGCCCGCCGCTTTCGCGACTTCGTTTACTGCGGCGCGTGCTTCTTCGTCGTCTTCCTTTACGTCAAGTTCGTCCAATGGTGGTGGGACTGGATGCCTAAGTACCTGTTCTTCCTGATCGTCGCGGCGGCCGCGATGGGCGTGCTTTGGGCGTTGAAGCGTTTGAGGGCCCTGCTGACCGTGGGGCCCCTCGAGGTCGAGTCGTGATGCGGCCGAAGTCCGTCATAGCGCTGCTTGCCGGGTGTGCTCTGATCGTGATCGTCAACGCCGTCATCCTCGGTGCGGCAGCGAAGAATCGCGGGGGCGACCAACTCGCCGAGTTGAGGCTCACGGAACGCGAGCTGGCGGTCCCGGAGTTCCGCGAGGACGAAAGTTCGGGTCTTTTCTTGACGCTCAAGTTCGCATCGGACTCGCCGCCTGCGATCCAGCGGATCGCGTGGCGCAAGCGAGCCGATATTCCTTCCGTCGACTACGCGTGGCTCGATCGGGGCAAGCTCGAAGCGCTCGGCTTCCGTCTCGGCACCGAGCCGGGCGTGATCCAGCGCACCGCGTTCGTCGCCCTCGAGTTCGACGGCGACTCTTGGACGCGCTGGCTGGCGGCGCGCGAGGATCACCTGCGAAAGAGGCTACCTCAGGACGAGGCGGAGGCTCTGCTCGCCCTCGATCGTACGATGCGCTCCCGTCTCGTCCCGATCGACGCGGAATCGGACGCCGGGACTCTCCGCCGGCGATTTCCCGATCGCTCGCGCTACCTGATCGTTCCGGCGCTCGTCCGCGCGGTGCAAGGTGGCACCGACGGCGGCGACCCCTCCTGGCGCGGTCAGATCGCGGACGTGTTGGTGAGCGACATCCACGTGTCCCGCGAGCTGGCGCCGGCCTTGAAGGCGTTTCTGCCCCAAGAGACCGAAGCCGAAGTCCGGAAGCGCGAGCAACGCGAGCGGCCATTGCCCTGGCCCTCTCCGACGCCGCCTCGCTACCGGGCGATCGTTACCTTCGGGAGCAGGAACGAGCCCTGGGTCGCAAGCGTGACAGAGATTGCACCGGACTGAACTCAGGGCTGGTGGACGATGACCTTGTTCTTCCCGGCCTTCTTGGCCGCGTAGAGCGCGCGGTCGGCCGCAGCGACCAGTTGTTCCGCCGAGGCGATGGGAAGCCCCGGGGCGAAGGTCGCGACGCCGGCGGACACCGTCACCCGACGCGGGTGATCTGGCGCGAGAAAACTGAAATCGGCGACAGCCGCGCGAACGCGCTCGGCGACGCGCTCCGCTTGATCGCGGTCGATGTGGGGGAGGATCATCGCGAATTCCTCGCCGCCGTATCGGGCCGCGAGGTCGGTTCCGCGCGCGCCTCCGGAGAGGAGCACCGCGAACTCGCGCAACACCTTGTCGCCCGCGGGATGGCCCACGGTATCGTTCACGCGCTTGAAGTCGTCCAGATCGAGCATCACGATCGACAACGGATGCCCGTAACGTTCGGACCGCTCCCACTCTTCCCGCAAGCGTTTGAAGAACACGCGATAGTTGGCCAGCCCGGTCTTCTCGTCGACCGTGGCTTCCTCCTCGAGCTTCAAGTAGGCCCTGCTCTTCTCGATCATCTTTCGAATGCGGGCGTCCATCTCGCCGAGATCGAAGGGCTTCTCGACATATTGGTCGATACCGGCGTCGAACCCTTCGCGTTTGGTCTGCGGCTCGCGGTGGGCGCTGAGCAGGATCAAGGGAATGTGGGCCGTTGCAGGGTCGGCCTTCAGGCGCCTCGATGCCTCGAAGCCGTTGGTTCCGGGCATCGAGTAGTCCATGAGGATGAGGTCCGGCTTCTCGCTGCTCGCGAGGCCGATCCCATCTTCACCGTTATTCGCTTCGAGCACCTCGACCGGTCGGTCCTTGTACCATCCACGGAGCAAACGGGCGGTGTTCGCATCGTCATCGACCACCAGAATCTTCATAGACGCGTAACGCCGCCCCTCAGTCCATTTGCTTGCGGATGAAAGAGGGAACGTCCAAGTCGTCTTTGAGCTTTCCGAAGTTCGACATGAATCCATCGTCGATGGGGTCGAGGTCGCCATCGCCGGACTTCCCCGGGCGGAAGAAGCCACGTCCCTGGCGCTCGGTGGACGGCGTGTCCGTCGAGGGCGGGATGAGGGGGCGCCTGCTCTGGCGCGAGTCCGTCATCGGCGAGCGATCGGCGCGAAGGTCGTCCCCGTTGAATCCGGTGGCGATGACCGTGACCTTGACCCTTCCTTGCATCCCCCGGTCGATGACCGTGCCGAAGATGATGTTCGCGTCCGGGTCGGAGGCTTCCTGGATGATGTTCGCCGCCTCGGATACTTCGTGAAGCGTCATGTCCTCGCCGCCCGTGATGTTGATCAGGACGCCCCGGGCACCGTGGATCGAAGTGTCCTCGATCAGCGGCGACGAGATGGCGCGCTGGGCGGCTTCGACGGCGCGGTGCTCCCCTTCGGCGATCCCGGTGCCCATCAAGGCCATGCCCATGCCGGACATGATCGTCTTGACGTCGGCGAAGTCGAGGTTGATTTCGCCCGGCACCGTGATGAGGTCGGAGATGCCCTGGACGGCCTGGCGAAGGATGTCGTCCGCCATTTGGAACGCCTCGGCGAGGGGGGTGCCCTTCTCGACGGTGTGCAGCAGTTTCTCGTTCGGGATCGTGATTACGGTGTCGACGACCTTGCGCAACGCCGCCAGTCCCTCTTCGGCTTGAAGCCGTCGTCTCCGTCCCTCGAACGGGAACGGCTTCGTCACGACCGCGACGACCAGTGCGCCCGACTCCCGCGCGAGCTCGGCGATGATCGGGGCGGCGCCCGTGCCGGTGCCGCCTCCCAGCCCGGTCGTGATGAAAACCATGTCGGCGCCTTCCAACGCTTGCAGGATCTGATCCCTGTCCTCGATCGCCGCACTCTTGCCGACCTCGGGGTTGGCGCCGGCGCCCAGGCCCTTCGTCAGCTTCATCCCCAACTGGAGTTTCATCGGCGCGCGGCTCGAGCGAAGCGCCTGGCAGTCGGTGTTCGCGGCGAGGAACTCCACGCCGGCGACGCTGGCGGCGATCATGCGGTTGACGGCGTTTCCGCCCCCGCCGCCGACGCCGATGACGCGAATCTTCGCCGTCGGGGGGATCGCGTCGTCGAAGCTGACCTTGATGGGCTCGCTGTTCCGGCCCTGTTTATTGTCCATCGTGATCATTCGCGATCTCCTCGTCATGGTCAGAACTTTTCCGCGAACCAGCTGCGAACGAGACGGCCGATCCCGCGAAACGACTTCGGGTTCAGGGAGAAAGTCCCTGTATCTGGCCCGCTGTGGCGCGCCGCATAAAGCGCCAAGCCCACCGCAGTTGCGAACTGCGGTCCGGAGGCAGGCTCGGTCAGGCCGCTCACTCCGCCGGGCTGCCCTAGCCGGACGGGGAGGTCGAAGACTTGCTCAGCGACCTCCAACATACCAGGAAGCAGGGCTCCTCCGCCCGTAAGAACGATGCCCGCGTTGAGAAGTTGTTCGAACCCGGCCCGTCGGACCTCTTCGTGGATCAGCGTGAAGATCTCCTCCGCGCGAGGTTGGAGTATCTCCGCCATCACCTGTCGAGACAGCATGCGCGCCTTGCGGCCGCCGACCGACGGCACTTCGATCGCCTCGTCCCCTTCGACGAGAGTCGCGAGCGCACAGCCGTGTTTCTTCTTGAGGCGCTCGGCGTCCGGGATCGGGGTCCGCAGGCCGACCGCGAGATCGTTCGTGAAATGGTCGCCGCCGGCGGGGAGAACGGCCGTGTGCCAGATCGATCCTTTTTCGAAGATCGCCAGGTCGGTCGTGCCTCCGCCCACGTCGATCAGCGCGACCCCCAGGTCTTGCTCGTCCTTCGTCAGGACCGACTCCGATGCGGCCATTTGCTCGAGAACCGTGTTTCGCACTTCGATTCCTGCGCGATTGACGCAGGTCACGAGGTTCTGGATCGAGGTCGTCGCCGCGGTGACGATGTGGACGTTCGCCTCCAGTCTGGCGCCTGTCATCCCGACGGGTTGGGAGATTCCCCCCTGGTCGTCGAGGACGAATTCCTGGGGCAAAACGTGCAGGATCTCGCGGTCCTGGGGAATCGAAACCGCGCGCGCGGCGTCCATCACCCGTTGCAGGTCGTTGCGAGAGACCGTCTTGTCCTTCCCGGAGATCGCAACGACCCCTCGGCTGTTGAACGACCGAATGTGGCCGCCCGCTATGCCGACCGTGGCGCGTTCGACCGCAACGCCGGCCATCAGTTCGGCCTCCTCGACGCACGACTTGACCGCGTCGACCGTGGCGTCGAGATTGATGACCACGCCCTTGCGTAGTCCCCGCGACGGCGCCGCGCCCAGGCCGACGACGTCGACGGAGCCGTTGTCCCGCAGCTCCGCGATGACGCAGGAAATTTTGGTGGTTCCGATGTCCAATCCGACGATGTAGCGTTCGTTCTTCGGCATGACGTTAGTCGTTCTCCGTTGCGGACCGGTCCGCGGCGGGAAGCAGGGAAATACGTTGGCTCCAGCGAAGGTCGACGCGGTTCACGTCGCCGACCTTTCGCGCGATCGTCGGTTGGAGCGCCAGGTAGGCGCCGAGGTTGCGGTCGATACGATCAGGGTCGAGAAGAATCTGCGGGCCGCCTTCGACGCGGGTCACGACAACGCGATCGCCCCGCGAGAGATCGACCTCCGAAATGCCTCGCGTCCACGTCGGGAAAGCCGCGTGGAGCCGCAGCAGAAGGTCGATGCCGCGCGCGAGGGTGGCTTCACGGTCTTTTCCACGGTGGGCGTCGAGCCCGACGAGCAGGGGAAGGTCGTAGGGGAGCTCGGGGCCGGCCGGTCCCATGACGACACCGCCGTCGTCGACGACGTAGACCGAACCGCCCAAAAGAGCCAACGCGCCGGGGGTTCTCTCGACGACCGTGACGCGCAGCGTCCCCGGGAGGATCCGCTTCACGGAGGCTTGCTTGACCCACGGGTCCTTCGTCGCTGCCGCCGCGACCTCGTCGAGATCTAGCTCCGCCAGATTGCGGCCCACAAAGGGTTGGAGCACCGCTCGGACCGCTTCGGGAGTCGTAGCCGACGTTCCCTCGACCGCGATCTCACGCACTGCCAACTCGTCGGACGTCGCGAAGTGCCGTGCCATCGACGCGCCCGACACGACGAGCACGGCGCCGATCGCCACGTTCGCCGCGACGATACCTGCCCAACGGAACAACGTCCTCGCCCGCCGCGCCTTGCGCACGTGCCGGTTGACACGGCGGCGCCAGTAGCGGCGATCGGGCTCGGGCAGCGGGTGGCCCTCTTCGATCATCGCGCCCTCCCCGCCCGGCTCCGGCGCGGGCTCGCCTTCGAGGCCAGCGCAAGAAACGCTTCGCCGGCCTTCCAGATGTCCCCGGCGCCGAGAGTGATCACGAGGTCGCCCGGGAGCACGAGTTCTTTCAAGCGAAGCGGCACTCTGTCGAGACGCGGCTCGTAGGACACCGCCGGGTGCCCGTGCCTTACGAGGGCGTCGGCGACCGCGGGCCCGTCGATGTCCGGGAGAGGCGCTTCGCCCGCGGCGTAGACCGCGGTGACGATCACGCGATCGGCTTGGACGAACGCACGGCCGAACTCCTCGAGGAGCGCACGGGTCCGCGAGTAGCGGTGCGGCTGGAACGCGACCACCGTTCGCGCGCCGAACCCTTCACGGGCCGCGGCCAGCGTTGCCTGGATCTCCGTCGGGTGATGTCCGTAGTCGTCGATCACCGTCGTCCCGAACGCCTCGCCCTTCCGCTGGAACCGGCGGTCGACCGCCTGGAATCTCGCAAGGGACTTCGCGATCTTCCCAAAAGAAACATCCAGTTCGAGTCCCGCGGCGACGGCGGCCAGCGAGTTGTAGACCGAATGACGGCCCGGCACCGGGAGCCGAATCGATCCCAACTTCTCGCCCCGCCACCGTGCCACGTACGACGACGCGAAGCCGTCGAAAACGACTTCGGTCGCGACGAGGTCCGCGTCGCTCGACAACCCGTAGGTGACGATCTTCCGGTCGACGCGCGGGAGGATCGCACGCAGGTTGGGCTCGTCCAGACAAACCACCGCGGCGCCGTAGAACGGGACTCGGGAGAGGAACTGGACAAAAGTGTCCTGGATCTCTCCCAAGTCCTTGTAGTGGTCCAGGTGCTCGCGATCGATGTTGGTCACGACGGCGATCGTCGGCTTCATCTTGAGAAACGAGCCGTCGGATTCGTCCGCCTCCGCGACCATGAACTCGCCCCCGCCCAGCTTCGCGCCGGAACGGAGCGACTTGACGCGCCCGCCGATGACGACCGTCGGATCGAGTCCGCCGGCGGTGAGAACGGCCGCGATCATCGCGGTCGTCGACGTTTTGCCGTGCGCGCCCGCCACGGCGACCCCGTACTTCATGCGCATGATCTCGGCGAGCATCTCGGCGCGGGGGATGACGGGGATCTTCCGGCGGCGCGCCTCGACAATCTCGGGGTTTTCCGACGGGATCGCGGACGACACGACGACGACATCGGCCGCCGCGACATGATCGGCTCGGTGGCCGCGGAAGATCTTGGCGCGCAAACGCTTCAAGCGCCTCGTCGCGTCGCTCGTATGGAGGTCGGAACCGCTGACGTGGTAGCCGAGGTTGACCAGGACTTCGGCGATGCCGCTCATTCCCGAGCCGCCAATGCCCACGAAGTG
This sequence comes from Acidobacteriota bacterium, assembly GCA_031393555.1. Taxonomy (GTDB): domain Bacteria; phylum Acidobacteriota; class Polarisedimenticolia; order Polarisedimenticolales; family DASRJG01; genus DASRJG01. The sequence continues at coordinate 9,997 of JANMVW010000263.1, read as the reverse complement.
GATCTGTCGCGCCTTACGGAACATGCGGCGCCTCCCGGCCCTCGAGCAGGGCTTCCGCCACGTCGGCGATCCGTTCCGCGGCGTCGGGGCGCGCGAGGGTCCGTGCCGCGGCCGCCATCCGATCGCGGCGCGGCCGGTCGATCGCTAGCCCGGCGATTTCCTCAGCACACCGCGGGCCGTCGAAGGCGCGGTCTTCGATCATCACCGCCGCGCCCGCGTCACGGACGGCTTCGGCGTTGGCGCGCTGATGGTCGTCGGAGGCAAACGGGTAGGGCACGAGGATGGCGGGGCGTCCGGCTGCCGCGAGCTCCGCCAGGGTCGTGGCGCCGGCACGACAGACGATGAGGTCGGCCGCCGCGAGCCGTTGCGACATGTCGTCAAGGAAGGGACGCACGTCGGCCGTGAGGCCGGGATGGGCGGCGTACGCGCGAGCGACCGCTTCACTCTCTTCGGGGCCGGTCTGGTGAACGATGCGCGGTGGGGGCGTCATCGCGGCCAGGCGCGGAAGGGCCGCCACGACCGCGCGGTTGATCGAGCGAGCGCCGCGACTTCCCCCGAAAACGAGAAGCCCCAACCGCTCCTCGTTTGGCGAAGGCCCGATCGCGGCGAACTCCGGCCGCACGGGATTCCCGGTGACGAGACCGATTCCGCCCAGACGCGCCTGAGCGGCCTGAGAGGGAACGCAGACGGCGTTGGCCCGCGGCGCGAGCCAACGATTCGTCGCACCCGGGAAGTGGTTTTGTTCCATCAGCATCGTGGGCACGCGGAGTAGCCAAGCGGCGAGCACGGCCGGACCGGAAGCATAGCCGCCCGCGCCGACGACGAGGTCGGGGCGGCGTGCGAGGAACCACCCCGAGCAGCGGAATACAGCGAGCGCGGCGGCGCCTGAGGCGACGATCCGCGCGAACAGCTTCGTTCCTTTGAGGCCCGCAACCGGCAGGGTGCGAAGGGGAAACCCGGCCGCCGGAACAAGACGCGTCTCGAGTCCCCGCGTCCCGCCGACGAACACGATCGTGGCGTCGGGATGCCGTCGGCGCAGTTCGCCGGCAACGGCGATCGCCGGGAAGAGATGTCCTCCCGTCCCGCCCGCGGCGAATACGACGTAATGGCAAAACTCCTTGGACACCAAGTCACCACGCGCCTCAGTTGGAGTGCTGTGAGACGTTCAGAATCAAACCGATCACGGCGAACGACGCCACGAGCGATGAACCGCCGTAGCTGAGCAACGGGAACGGAAGCCCTTTCGTGGGCAGTAATCCCACACAAACCCCCATGTGGATGAGAGCCTGGAGGACGATGAGCGTCGTGCCTCCGAGGGCCACGTAGAGCGCGAATCGATTGGGCGCTGCCATGGTTGCGCGCAGCCCGCGCCAGGCGATAAGCCCCGCAGCTGTCAGCAACGTGAGCGTCCCGAGGAGGCCAAACTCCTCGCCGACGACGGAGAAGATGAAATCGGTGTGGGGGGCGGGCAGGTAATAGGCCTTCTGCTGCCCCAGCCCAAAGCCGACCCCGAACAGCCCGCCGCTCCCCACCGCAAGCAGCGATTGCACCAGCTGGAACCCTGAGCCCTGCGGATCGCTCCCAGGACTTAGAAACGTTTTGACCCGCTCGATGCGGTACGGCTGTGCCAGGATCGCGAGGCCGACAAACACAATACCGAGCCCCGCCGCGGCGCCGAGGTATCGGAACCGCAACCCCGCGACGAACAGCATCACCGCCGCCGTGGCGAGGACCATGACCGCCGACCCGAGGTCCGGCTCGATCACGATGAGGAACACCGTCGCGCCGACGAGTCCCACCGCCGGACCGAGCGTCGACCGCAGGTCGTTCACCTCGTCGACGGAGCGCCGGGACAACAGGCAGGCGAAGAAAAGGACCGTCGCGATCTTCGCGAGTTCGGACGGTTGGAACCCCAGAGGTCCCAGCCGAAACCAGCGGTGCGCGCCACCGGCCGCCGGCATCGCGAGCACGAGCAGCAAGAGCGCGAGAGTCGTTCCGAAAAACACCCCCACGATACGCGGCTGGTCGAGGCGGTGAAGCGGCAGCGCCATCGCGCCCGCCATCGTCGCCAGTCCCACCGCCAGGAAGACTCCGTGGCGGACGAGGAAGTACGTCGGGTCCTTCCCCAAGCTCATGGCGATGTAGTGCGAGGCGCTTCCGACCATGAAGAGGCCCGCGAACGCCAGCAGGGACGCGGTGAGGAGGAGCCAACGATCGAAGGAACGGCGTTTCGGCAACAGCTACCTCAGCTTCAGCGTGGCGAGCCCGAAGAGCGCGAAGATGATCGCGACGATCCAGAAACGGATCACGACCTTGGTCTCGCTCCAGCCCGACAGCTCGAAATGGTGGTGCAGCGGCGCCATGCGCAAGACCCGCTTGCCGCGCGACTTGAACGATGCGACCTGCACGATCACCGAAAGCGCTTCGACGACGAACAGGCCGCCGACGATCACCAACATGAACTCTTGCTTGATGAGGATCGCGATCGTGCCGAGAGCGCCGCCCAACGCCATGGAGCCGACATCACCCATGAAGATCTCGGCGGGATGGCCGTTGTACCAGAGGAATCCAAGCGAGGCCCCGACGAGCGCACCGCAAAAAATTGTGAGTTCGCCGGCCCCCTTCACGTTCGCGATGCCGAGGTAGTCGGCGACGATCGCGTTGCCGGCCGCGTAAGCGAGGATCGTGAATGTCGCGGACGCGATGAGGAACGAGCCGATCGCAAGACCGTCGAGACCGTCGGTCAGATTCACGGCGTTCGACGCTCCCGTGAGCACCAGGACCACCCAGAGGGGGAAGTAGATCCCCAGAAACGGCGCGAACGACTTCACGAAGGGAAACACGAGTTGGGTCGAAAACGCCCCTTGGTACGCCATAACGTAAAGAAGCGCGCCGACCGCGAGTGAAAGCCCGATCTGAAATCCAAACTTCCCGCGGGCGGTAAGGCCCAGGCTTCGCTTTTTCGCCGTCTTGACGTAGTCATCCCAGAACCCGATGGCGCCAAAAGCGCACATCGACACAATCGCGATCCAGACGAACCGGTTCCGGAGGTCCGCCCAAAGCAGCGTCGTAGGGACGACGGCCGTCAAGATCAGGAGTCCGCCCATCGTCGGCGTCCCCTTTTTTGCGTGGTGCGTGGCCGGACCGTCCTCGCGAATTTCCTGCCCGATCTGGAAGTGCTGGAGCTTCCGGATCAGCCACGGACCCAGGATGAGCGACACGCAAAGCGCCGTGAGAACGGCCATCGCCGTCCGAAACGTGATGTAACGAAAGACGTTGAACGCCTTGAACGACACGTGAAGCGGATAGAGCAGGTGGTAAAGCATCAGGCCACTTCGCCACGCCGCGAGACCAAGGCGTCGACCACGAGTTCCAATCGTACGCCCCGGGATCCCTTGATCAGGACGAGATCGCCTGCACGCAACAGGCCAGGCACCATCTGCGCCGCCTGCGCCGCGTTGTCCGCCGTGTGAGCCTCGATTCCGGCACGACGCGCCGCTTCAACCGCGTGGCGGGCGAAGGGTCCGACTCCGACGAGCAGCGCGACTTTTGATTGTGCCGCCAGCGCGCCGGCTTCCTGGTGAAAGGCAAGCGATCGCGGCCCCAGTTCCAACATGTCGCCCATCACGAGGACGCGACGCCCTGCGGTTGGGCCTGCCTCGAGCGTCGCGAGCACCGATGCGAGCGCCTCCGGGTTACTGTTGTAGGTGTCGTCAATGACGATGATGCCCTCCGGGAGGTGCGTCATTCGTCCTCGTCCCGGCGCGGGTTCGACGCCGGCGATTGCCGTCAGCGCGGGCCCAAGCGCCACGCCGCACGCGATGATGGTCGCGGCCGCGGCGAGTGCGTCGAGCGCGGCGTGCGCACCTCCGATCCTGAGCGAGATCGAATGTGAGCGCCCCGCGTGACTAAAACGCAACGACGCGCCGGGAACGAAGAGGTTCTCGATTGCCTCGAGCCTCACGTCGGCGTTTTCCGCGCGACCAAACGTGACGCGGGGCCCCGCGTGGCGGGTCGCCTGAACGCGCACGTTGACATCGTCGAGGTTCACGACGGAGGTCGCGTTGTCGCGGAGCACGGCGAACAACTCCCCCTTCGCCGCCGCGATGTCGTCGATCGAGTCGAAGAACTCGAGATGCACGGGCAGCACGTTCGTCACGAGGGCGACATCGGGATCGGCGAGACGCGCCAGGAAGGCGATTTGTCCCGGTCCGTTCATTCCGATCTCGAAAACCGCGGCCTCGGCATCATCGGGGCATGACAGAAGCGACAGCGGAAGTCCCAGCTCATTGTTCAAGTTTCCGGTCGTTCGATGAACCTTGGCCGACGCGGCGAGCCCTGCCGCCACAAATTCCTTGGTGGTCGTCTTGCCGGCGCTCCCCGTGATCGTGACCACCTTCCCGCGAATGCGCTGTCGGGCGAAGGCGCCGCAACGCGCGAGGGCCGCGGCCACGTCGTCAACCTGGATCATCGCAGCTGGAAACGGACCGCCTCCGGAAGGCGCGCGCGCGACGATCGCCAGCAGCGCGCCCGCGCGAGCCGCGTCACCCACGAACGCATGGCCGTCGACCCTCGTCCCGGGGAGCGCGAAAAACGCCCCCCCCGCTCTGAGCTTACGCGTGTCGAGGGCGTACGACGTCACGGGCGAGGAGGGGTCGCCCGAGAGGAGCGTGCCTCCAGTGGCTTGGAGCAGCTCGCCTACTCTAAGCGTCGGCACGCGACCCTCCAAAAAATCCAAGCGCGGTCAACTCGCGTCGCGCCACGTCGCGATCGTCGAACGGTTCCACGCGGCCGTCGAACGTCTGTGTCGTTTCGTGCCCCTTCCCCGCGATGACGACGGCGTCTCCTGCTCGTGCTTCCCCGAGTGCGAGCCTTAGGGCGGCGGTGCGGTCGGGGCAGAAGGACGAGCGCTCGGCGGCGCCTGCGACCGACACGATCCCGGCCTCGATATCACGCAAGATGACGAGTGGATCCTCTCTCCTGGGATTGTCGGAGGTCACCACGATGCGATCGGCGCGTAGGGCGGCGGCGCGGCCCATTCCGAATCGCTTGCCCCGGTCCCGGTCGCCGCCGCAGCCAAACACCACGAGGAGTCTGCCGGGAGTCAGTTCGCGCACCGTGTCGAGGACGGCGGCGAGCGATTCCTCCGTATGCGCGTAGTCCACGAACACGGCGAATGGCTGGCCGGCAGCAACCGACTCGAGCCGTCCGGGCACGCATGCAAGCGCCTCGATACCGGCGGCGATGGCCGCACCGTCGAAGCCGAGCGCGATTCCGCAGGCCGCGGCCGCCGCGACGTTCAATACGTTGAAGCCTCCCGGGAGCGCGCTGCGGAAATCGATACGACCGGAAGGGGTCGCCAATCGCGCCACCGATCCGCCGAGACCGGAGCGTTCTTCCTCGATAGACACGTCGGCGCCTCGACCGTGCCCGAAGATGATCTTGCGGGCCCGCGTGCGCGCGGCGAGCAAGACCCCGTGGCGATCGTCGGAGGGGAGGATGGCGGCGTCCTCTGGACCCAGGCGGTCGAAAAGGGAGGCCTTGGCCTCGAAATAGGCGGCTTGCCCACCGTGGAATTCAAGATGATCGTGGCCGAGGTTCAAGAAAGCTGCGACCGGGAATTGCGCGCCGGCAACACGGTGCAGCGCGAGCGCGTGCGACGAGACCTCCATCGCGACGATTTCCGTGCCCGCGTCGCGCATGGACGCGAGGAGTTCGTAAAGCTCGGTCGCTTCCGGCGTCGTCCGTGCGGCCTCCGTCTCGCGCCCGCCGAAAGCGTAGCCGACGGTGCCGATCCGGCCCGCGGATCGCCCCGCGGCAGCCGCGATCGACTCGACGAGGAAGGCGACGGTGGTCTTCCCCTTCGTCCCGGTGATCCCTACGAGCGTCATCGCTGTGTCGGGGCGGCCGAACCATTCGCGGGCGCAAAGCCCCATCGCGAGGCGGGCGTCGGCGACACGGATCCACGGGACGCCAGGGCCCGGTTCGGATGCCGGGGCGTCGGCGATGACCGCGACCGCGCCGTTGGCGGCGGCGTGCCGGGCGTGGCGCGTGCCGTCGTCCTCGACCCCGCGCAGCGCAAAAAAGAGATCCCCGGGCTTCACGGTGCGCGAGTCGATGCGCACTCCATGGACGAGAACATCCACGGGGACGGCCGTGAGCGGCGCCACGCCGGCGCCGGCGAGGAGCGAGCCCAGGGAGCAAACGCTCATCGCTTTCTCCTCGGGGTGCCCCGCGACGAAGCCCGCGTCGAGTGTGACGCGACCAGCACAGGAGCCGACTCCTTGGCTTCGACGCTGGTCCGCGCGCGGCGCTCGTCCTCCAGGACCTGGGAGAAGTCGCCGAGGTGGAGCGTGCAGGCTTGCCCCGCAGCGAGGACCGTTCCCGCCGACGGAGCTTGTCGCACGACGACGCCCGTGCCGTCGATCCGCGTGCGGTAACCGCGTGCCACCAGACGGGATACGGCTTCGCGGGCCGTCTTGCCGCGCAGGTCGGGAACCTGTCCCGCCGTCGTGACGAGCAGCGAAGGTGCGTCGTCGATGTCCTGGGCTTGTTTTCTCGACTCGCCCTTCGAATTCTTCTTGGCCGCGTCTTTCTCGGCCTGAGCTTTGAGCTCCTCTCGACGAGCTTCCCAGGGATCATCATCGGGAGCCACGCGCAGATAGGCGAGTGCGTCGGCCATGATCCGGGAAAAAACGGGTGCTGCGACCAGCCCCCCGTAGTAGAAGCCCCCTCGGGGCGTGTCCAGAACGACGAAGCCCACCAGCGCGGGATCGCGCAGCGGGCCGAATCCTCCAAACGACGCGAAGTACTCGTTTTCCGTGTACACACCGCTTCCCGGTCGCACCTTCTTCGCGGTTCCCGTCTTACCCGCCAGGTGGTAGCCGGACACCTTCGCGTTTCCTCCGGTTCCGCGGAGAACCACGCCTTCCATCATGTTCGTCATCGTTACCGCGGTTCGCGCGGAGACGACACGACGCGGTTCCGGGGGCTCCTGGGCGAGGAAGTGCCCCTCTTCGTCGCGCGTGCCGAGGACAATGCGCGCGGGAACGAGGATCCCTTCGTTCGCGAGCGTGCCGTAGGCCTGGGCGAGTTGTAGAGGGGTCACCTCGAGTTCGTAGCCGATCGACATCGCGGCTGGCGAGGTCGCGGACATCCTCGCAAGCGACGTGATGTTCCCATTGCGCTCGCCGACGAGTTCGACTCCCGTTTTCCGGCCGAACCCGAAGCGTACGATCATGTCCCTCAGGACCTCCCGACGGAGGGTCCGTCCGACTTGGACCATGCCGACGTTTGACGAATGCTCGAGGATCTCGCGTACCGTCAGTACCCCGTACGTGTGCACGTCCCTGTAGAGCTTTCCTGCGATCGTGCACGGCGCGCAATTGAAGCGTTGCTCGGGAGTGACCGTGCCGTGCTCGAGTGCGGCGGAGGCGCTGACGACCTTTATTGTCGAGCCCGGTTCAAACGAGTCGGTGACCGCGCGGTTGCGACGCGCCTCCGCGGGGCTCCTTCCCGAAGCGCCGGGGTCGAAGGTGGGGCGATTTGCGAGCGCCAAGATCTGACCGGATTTGGGGTCCAGGAGAATGGCCGAGGCCGCTTTCGCTCCCGTTTCTTCCATGGCTTTGTCGAGTTCACGCTCGACAACGTGCTGCAGGACGAGGTCGATCGTGAGAACGACGTCGTGGCTTCGCTTACCGGGCTCGCGAAGGAGTTGGAGGATCATTTTGTCCTTCGCGTCGCGCGCCGCGAGGTACTTCGTCGAGTCGCCCTGGAGGGCGTCGTCAAAGGTGGATTCGATCCCCTCTCGTCCCTTCTGATCGACGTCGGCGAAGCCGACGAAGTGTACCCCGAGCGGCCCCTGGGGATAGAAGCGCTTCGGTTCCTCCTGGAAATCGATGGGGCCGCCCTTGTAGATGAGCTTGGGGTCCAGGTTTTCAATGGCGCGAGAGATTTGTGGGTCGAGGCGGCGCTTCAGCCAGACGAAGGGAGCGTCGGAGGCGAGCAGGGCCCGCAACTCGGACTCGGGGCGGGCGAGGTAGGGCGCGAGCAAGCGCGCCGCTCGGTCGGCGTCGTTTCTCAGACGAGGAGGGTGCGCGTAAAGCGACCGCGTCGTGAGGCTGACGGCGAACTCACGTCCGTTTCTGTCGACGATCGATCCACGGCGGCCGCCAATTTCGATAACTTGTTGATGCTGGCGCCGCGCTTGTGCCCGGAGCACGTCGGCCTTGAGGACTTGCAGATCGACGAGGCGCGTGACGACCGCGACGGCGGCGAGCACGACGACCGCCGCCACCATGAATACGCGGTTTCGGATCGGGCTCTGATTCACGACGACCGACGTCCTCTTCACGCGCTCATGGGTTCAACTCCCGATCAGCGCGACACGGGCTGACGGGAAGAAGCGGCCGACGGCGCCGGCCGACCAAGTTCCGCTGCAGAAACGACAACGACTCGTGCCGCCTTGGGGTGCTCGAGTCCGAGTTCGATACCGGCGCGCTGTTCGACCGCGGGAAGTGATTCCATGGCGGCTTTCTCGATGGTCAGTCGGCGCTCCGCGTCGGTCAACCGGGCGTCCGAACCCCGCAGGTCCTCGATGGCGTAGCTCATCTCCACATAGGACATGGTTTGCAAGAGGTAGACAGCAAACGGCACGAGCGCGATCGCCACGCCGAGAACGACTTTGAAGACCCAGAGTGAGTGACGCGGGTCCACCTCGCGGTGGACCCGGCTGTTGCGCCAGCCACGATCGGAAGCGGACGCTGAATGGTTCATCACAGTCTCTCCACCACGCGCAGCTTGGCGCTGCGCGCTCGCGGGTTCGACGCGTTTTCGGCAACCCCCGGGACCGTGGGGCGTGACGTGACGGCGCGCACGATGTTCTCCCGACCGCAACCGCAAATCGGAAGCCCGGGGGGACAGACGCAACGATGCGCGAGGGCGTTCATCGATGTCTTGACGGCGCGATCTTCGAGCGAATGAAACGAAATGACCGCGAGGCGACCTCCGCGGCGAAGGAGCGACACGGCACCCGAGACGAGTGCCGGGATCCCCTCGATTTCGTGGTTCACCGCGATGCGTAGCGCCTGAAACGTGCGGGTCGCGGGATGAATCCGAAACCGGCGCGCGGCCGGACCGGCCGTTTTCTCCACGAGAGAGGCCAGTTCGAGCGTTGTCACGATCGGTTTCTTGGAGCGCTCGCGGACGAGAGCGCGGGCAATCCGACCCGCGAGTCGCTCCTCTCCCCACGTGGCGATGATGTTGCGCAGTTCGGATACGTCGAGTGTCGCCACGAGGTCGGCGGCGGACGGGCCGCTCGATTCCGGGTCCAGGCGCATATCCAAGGGGCCATTCATCGAAAACGCGAAGCCACGTGACGGATCGTCCAGTTGTAGCGACGATATGCCGAGATCGGCGACCACCGCATCTACGACAACGACGCCCACGCCGTGGAGCAGTTCGACCACATCCCGGTGGTCGCCTAGAAGGGGGAAGAATCGATCGCCGAAACGGGCCAAACGGCGGCGTGCGAACGCGATCGCCGCCGGGTCGCGGTCGATGCCGATCACGCGTCCGTTCGGTCCGATCAACTCGAGTAGTGCTTCGGCGTGACCGCCGGGCCCGAGAGTTACGTCTACAACCGTCGCGCCAGGAGCGGGGCGCAGCAATGCCAGCGACTCCCGGAGAAGCACCGGACGATGAGGGACGTTGGTCTGCGTCAACGCGTCCTCGCAGTCGATGGCGGCAGCGGCCTGCATGAAGTTCGTTCTTCCTCCGTCGTCAGATTCCAAGATCCGAAAGAGCCCCAAGATCAGCGTCAGTGAGCGGGTCGGCGTTGAGGCGCTCCTCGAAAGCAGTTCGATTCCAGACCTCGAGAAAATCTTGTTGCCCCAAGACGACAACCTCGCCCCGAACGTCCGCGCGCTCGCGCAAAAGCGGGTGAATCAAGATGCGCCCTTGGGTGTCCATCGGGCTCGACTGACCGAAGTAGTTCACC
>JANMVW010000241.1:0-3500 GCA_031393555.1 Acidobacteriota bacterium | reverse complement strand
TTCAAGGAAATCGCCACGTTCAAGCCCGACGTCGTCATCGTCGACCCGATCACGAGCCTCATGGACTCAGGCACCTCGTCGGAGAGCAAGGGGATGGTGACGCGGCTGATCGATTACCTGAAAGGCGGGCAAATCACGTCGCTGTTCACCAGCCTGACGCAGGGAGGCAACGCGCTGCAACAGAGCGAAATGGTCATCTCCTCGCTCATGGACTCGTGGCTTCTCTTGCAAGACCTCGAAGGAAACGGCGAACGCAATCGCGTGTTGTACGTGCTCAAAGCGCGGGGCATGGCGCACTCGAACCAAGTCCGCGAGTTCCTGATTTCGGACCAAGGCATCGATCTCGTGGACGCTTACATCGGCCCCAGCGGCGTGCTGACCGGATCGGCTCGCGCGGCGCAAGAGGCGCTCGAGACGGCTGTCGTGCTGGCCGGCCAACAGGAAGCCGCACGCCGCAAGCGCGAACTCGAGCACAAGCGCACGACGATCGAACGGCAAATCAGCGGGCTGCGCTCCGAATACGAGTCCGAAGCCGTGGAGTTGCGGCGCATCGACGAGCAAGTCGGAACGCAAACTCGCCTGCTGACCACCGAGCGCGCCGCATCAGGCCGCTTGCGTCAGGCGGATGCCAAGGTCGTGGCTCAGGTGCGGCACGCATCGAAACCGAAAGTGCAACGATGAAAATCGTCACGCCGAGACACCCCGAAGCGAGCCGCCGTCCCGCGTCGGACGAATTCTGGGATCTACGCCTCTACATCACCGGCCGGACAGCAAAAGCGATGGCAGTGCTGTCGACCCTCAGGGCGGCCTGCGAAGGCCGCCTCAAGGGCCGCTACCGGATCACCGTCATCGATCTGGTCGAGCAGCCGCAGCGCGCCAGCGCCGACCAGATCGTGGCGATCCCGACGATCGTACGCAAGTTGCCCAAGCCCGTACGAACGTTCATCGGGAATTTGTCGGACGTCTCTCAACTTCTCGCCGACGTGCCCATGTGCTACGCCGACTGATCGGGACGGCCACCGTGAAGGCAACGAAGGCCCGCCGTACGCTCAAAGCCGTCAAGAAGGCGCGCGCCCCGCGCTCCAGGGCGACCTACGTCCTGCGACTGTACGTGGCCGGGGCGACCGACAGGTCGCGCCAAGCGATCCTGCGCGCCCGGCAGCTATGCGAAGACGAGCTCGGCGGAGACTTCGAGCTGACGGTGATCGACGTCTACCAGCAGCCCATCCTGGCGCGCGACGGCCAGATCGTCGCGACCCCGACGCTCGTCAAGGAGCTTCCTCCGCCCATGCGCCGATTCATCGGCGACCTCTCGAACGTCACAGGCCTGTTCGTCGGACTGGAAGTGGCGAGCAAGGCCAAGGCCAGAAAATGAAATCGTTGCGCGGGCGTCTGGCCGCATCGGAAGAAGCGCTCCGTGCCATCCGCTCCGGAGAAGTCGACACGTTCCTGGTCGCGGGCAAGAAGGGTCCTCAAGTCTTCACCCTCGACGGCGCCGAGCACGCCTATCGCGTGCTCATCGAATCGATGAACGAAGGGGCGCTGATGATCACCACGGACAAAACGGTTCTTTACGCCAATCAGTACTTCGCCAGCATGGTCTTGTGCCCGCTCGAGCAAGTGACGGGGAGCTCGTTACTGCGCTTCCTCTCCGCCGCCGATCGGAAGACCCTCCGGCCGCTCCTGAAGCGGACCGGCCGATCCGGATCGAAGGTTCAGCTCGCCCTGATTGCCGCGGACGGCTCGCGGGTGCCGGTGCAAATTTCCATCCGCCCGCTTCCGAAAAACGGCTCCACCGACCGGACTCTCGGCATCGTCGTGACCGACATGTCGGAGGTACGACGCAACGAGGACAGGCTACGACTGTTGTCCCAACGCCTCGTCCAGGTTCAAGAGGCCGAGCGTGGCCGTGTGGCTCTCGAATTGGACGACAACATCACCCAACCCCTCTGCGCCATCCTGGTTCGCTCTCAGACGCTGGCGGACAAGCTTCCCGCGGGCGATGTCGCCGCGAAGCACGCGGCGATCAAGCTTCGCGAGATGCTCGGCACGACGGCCGCCGAGGTCGAGCGCCTCGCGCGCAATCTGCGTCCCGGGGTCTTGGATCAGCTCGGGCTGGTCGCCGTATTGCGCGGGACCAGCAAGGAGTTTTCCGCTCGGACGGGTGTCTCGATCCAGCTCGCGTTGGCGGAGCTGGCCGTCCGCCTTCCCGCCGACAGCGAGATGTCGCTCTACCGCATCCTGCAAGAAGCCTTGAAAAACGTGGAGTTGCACGCACGCGCCCGCAACGTCTCCGTCCGCCTGAAAAAGCAGGGCGCGTTCGTTCGGCTGGCGATCCAGGACGACGGCATCGGTTTCGACCCGGATCGGACCAACACCGGACGCAAGGTCCGAGGCGGGCTTGGTGTTCTCAGCATGCGCGAGCGAGCGGCCTATGTCGGCGGTACGCTCGAGGTGACATCCAGCCGTCGCGGCGGCACCGAAATCGACGTGCGCGTCCCCATGGCGAAGCCCGCAGCCCGCGCGTCTTAGAACAAGGAGCGATCACCATGTCTTTTGGAATCTACCTGGTCGGTTACATCGTCCTCATCGTCGGCTTGGCGATCGGAGCCCACCTGCTCGCGCTGCCGCCCAAGTGGATCGGCGTCGGGGTGCTGTGCCTGATCGGGATTGCGATCATCCACGGCGTCACCGCGACCCGGCACAAAGACGTCGCTTCGTAGCGGGACAGGAGCGGCGCTTCCCTTTTTTGCAGCAAAGCTCCCCGGATACCGCTTTGCTGCAAAAAAGGGACGTGCCGCTGCTGTTGCGCTAACGGAGTTGCGGGACGCGAATGTCGCCAGTACGGCCCAGGATGCCGAAGGCGTACAGCAGCCAAATGACGACGCAAATCACGACCACGATGTTGAGGATCTTCTTGATCTTGCCGTCCATCGGGATGTAAGTGTTGACCAGCCAGAGCAACACTCCGACGACGATCAGGGTGAGTACGAGGGATATCAGCGACATAGGAATCCTCCAGTTCTGTTGGGTGGCGTTTGACTCATGGGCCCCAGATTAGGCTCGACAACGAGGCGCCCACTATGGGGTGATGACCCCACACGACGACGGCATCGCCCCCAGTCCCAACAGCTCGGCCAGATCACGACACAAAGGGGAGGCCTTGATCTTCGCGAGCGCGAGCCCCTCGATTTGGCGCACCCGCTCGCGGGATAAACGAAGAGTCTCGCCGATGTGCTCGAGGGTTCGCGAGGCGTCACGTCCGATCCCGAAGCGCATCCGGATGATCTTCTCCTCGCGGGCATTGAGCTTCCGGAGCATCGCGTCGACACGCTGCCTGATCTCGCGCTGCGAGGCGTCGTGGAACGGCGAAGGGACGCTCTCGTCGGGGACCGACTTGGCGAGGTCGTACCCTTCGCGATCTCCGGCGCTGTGATCGAGCGGCAACGGCTCCCGCACGACGGAGAGCGCTTGATCGACCGTTTCGACGGGCATCGTCA
>JANMVW010000223.1:0-27779 GCA_031393555.1 Acidobacteriota bacterium | reverse complement strand
CGACAGCCAGATCCGGCGCGCCTCGAGCAGGTAATAGGACGCGTCGGCGAGCTCGCTCTCCGAAACCGGTCGGCGTTGGTCACCGAGATTCGTCCCGTCGAGCCGGAGGGTGAAGCGGTCACCGCGCCAACCGATGCCCATCCCCCACGTCGTGAACTGAGCCGCGAGCGCGGTATTCCGCTTGTTGAGATAACGCGAGCCGGTGAACGACGTGTCCGCGTGGGCGATGAACCCCTTCGGAGGCGCGTAGGCGATCCCGAAGCCGGCCAGCCAGATCGGCGTCATTTCCTGGCGTTTCCCTCGAAGCTGCGTCGGCACGCCGCCGAAGTCCCGAACGTAGTCGAGAAACGTCGCGTCGTGGTAGCTCCCCGCCGCCCGCAGCACGAGGTCGTGCGGCAAGCGTCCGGTCGCTTCGAGTTCGATCCCTTGGAACCGCTCGGCACCCGCATTCTCGAGCGCAGGCAGGCCGTTGACCAGCGTGGGGACGACGAGGTTGCGAAGCTCCATGTCGAACGCCGACATTTCGAGATTGAGCTTCTGGTCAAAGAGGGTCGTGCGCACGCCGAGTTCGAGACTCTCGGAGGTTTCGGGGTCGAGAATCTCGGCTTCGGCGTCCAGGCCGAAATCCACGGCGGCGGGTTTGTAGGTGTTCCGGTAATCGGCGAAGATCCGGACGTTGTCGGCCCCCTTCTGCCACGCCGTGAACGTCACGCCGGCGCTCCCGCCGAGTCTCGACTCGCTGACGCTGTCGCTCCCCCGAACGAACGTCGCCGCCAAAAAGTCCTCGACCGAGGTGTCGCGGGACTCGCCGGTGAGGTTGAAGCGTAAGCCCGCCTCGAGCCGCCAGCGTTCATCGGGGGTCCAGGCGACGAATCCGTACAAGCCGCCGAAATTCCGCGTGTCGGTGATGTTGGCGTTGATGTTCCGAGGAGCCGAGTTGCCATCCGGCGGGTTGGAGCCGTCGGCGTTGATCGTGTAGTCGAAATCCCCGCCGTTCAGGTGGCCCTTGCCGTACTGGTAGTCCACCCCGGCGACGATCTCGGTCTTTGCTACGCTCGTGATTTCGACGTGCGCGTCGACGTACACCTCGTCGATGGCCGTGGTCGAGCGCTCGCCGACGGCGGGGAAGACCGGGCCCGTCGGATCGACGACGAAACCGCGCAGCGTGTTGGTCGACGAATGCGCGTAGGACGCCAGCCCGCTCCAGATGCCGTACGATTTCGGTAGGGAGAAGCCCCCGCTCACCGCATTCCGGCGGGGATCGATCTTGGCGCCGGCGGGGTTGTAGTTCGCGTCGCGCGGCACGTTCGGCGCCAGCACGGCCCCCGTGCGGGGGACCGGACTCGACGGGGACTGGTCGAGCCAGGTTCCCTCCAGGTCGAAATGAACGTCGCCCCCGCCTCCCAGTTCGCGCCGGTTGCGCCAGAGCAGATGGCCGCGCTCGAAGTCCGTTCGGGGGTCCGGGTAGTCGCGCTGCTCCGCGTCCAACGTGAGCCGGGAGCCGAACCCGGCCCACGTGCCTACGTCGAACGAAGACGCGATCGCCGCGCTGCCGTACGATCCCGCGGCCGCGTGGATGCCGGGCGCGCCGTGGCCGGGACGGTGGCGAATCACCTGGATGACCCCGACAAACGACATGCTCCCGTACATGACCGGCGCCGCACCGCGCAGGATCTCGATCCTCTCGATGTCGTTCAGGCTCACGGTCGACACCTGCGGGTTGAACACGCCGCCCCACGGGATGCCGTCGACGATCAACAGATACGCGTCCTGCTCCCTGAACCCCCACATCTCGGGGACGGCCGAGGCCGGCCCACCGTCTCCGCCGGGGGCGATGTCGACTCCGGCCACGAGCGCCAAGGCGGACCGGAGGTCGGTCGCGCCGCGGTCTCTCAAGTCCTGCCCGGAAATGACGGTCATCGACTGCGGGATCTTATCGGGGTCGTCCGGGTACTTGGTCGCGGTGACCTCGACCCTTTCTTCTGCGCCGGGCGCCGCGACGGGCGATTGAGCGCCGGTGGCCCGAACGACGGGAGTCCCCAGCACCAGGACGACCATCAACGTGGGCATCGGTTTGCGCATGAACTCCCCCCGGTTCCGAAGATCGACGACAGAGGATAGGGGGGAGCGCGATCTACTACCAGAGGTCGTAGTTCGAGCAGGTTCGCGGGCGGCAGAGCCTATGGCAACAATCGAATGACGGCTTCGGTCATCGTGTAGGCGGCTTGAGACGCCGGCGCCGCGAGCAGGGCTCCCGCCCCCAGAAAAGCCAGCGTCCAGGCGATCCGCGGAGCCAAAGCGCGCGCCGGCTCACGACGGGCAGGCGGATCCTCGAGCAGTCGCGCGACTCTCCGGACGATCGTCGATTCGTCGCAGAAATTGCTGACGGAGACGAAGCGCATCGGCGTCAAGCGTGACGCTTTCAACAAGGCGCCGGCGAGATCGAGACGGCGCGAGCGGTCGCCGCCGGCGGCATGATCGTCGGCCTCGTGTTCGGCGGCGACCGCCCAGGCCGTTTCGATCTCGCGTCCGGCCGACGAGAACGAGAGCCAGTCCGGGGCGAGCTTCATCGCGACGCGCTTCAAATTGTCGAGCGAGCGCAGATGTCCCGCTTCGTGCTTGATGACCGCCTGGCGCTCGCCCACGGTCAGGGCATCGAGGAACCGGTCGGAGACGAACAGGCGAGGGCGGCGAGCGGCAGCACGGACGAGACTTGATAGGTGCGGACGGGAATCCCGAGGTTCGAATCGCCGACAACCGCGCCTTTCCACCGGTGCTCGAGACGTCGCGTGTCGCGCCAGCTCAAAAACGTCCGGAGCAAGCCCGCGGCGACGAGGGCACCGGCGATGATGACGAAAACGGCCAGCACCGGGCCGACCCTCTCGGTCGTTTCGTACGGCTCGAACGACCAAAACGCCGGCAACAAGAGGCCCAGCACCAGGCTTGCGGAACCCATCGCGGGGAGCATGCGAAGCAGGAATACTGAACGGCTGCTCCATCGCGAGGGGCGGATGGTGCGCCATAAGACAGCGATCAGCAGAGAGATCACGGTATTCGCGACGACAAAGCCGAAAGCGGAAAAGGCGAGACCCATCTCGAGGTATCTCATCGGGAGCTCCCGCGGACGAGCTGCTCCCGCTTCTCATGCAGCAGTCTCTCCAGGTCGTCGAGGAGCAGGCGATCGCGATCGCTCACGGCATCGACGAAACAGGACAGGATCGGCGCGACCGCGGACCGGCCTTGCGCCGCACCGAGCAACTCTTCGACGCTCCGTGCGGCGAGTCGCAGTTCCATCTCGGCGCGTGCGAAGCACGGCTCATAGGCATAGGCGCGACCGCGTTTCGTCCGCCGGAGGACGCCCTTCGAGTGGAGGCGATCGAGCGTCGTCATGAGGGTCGTGTAGGCGAGCTGAGAAAACGATGCGTGGAGATCCCTCACGGTCGCCGGACGCCGCTGTCGCCAGATCGTCTCCAGCACCTGGACCTCGAGCGGGCCGAACGATCGGGCAAGGACTTCGGCTCCCGGCTTCCGTCTGTTCATCCCAGCCATTCTAGCCTCGACCCTGCTACCGTAGGCGACCGGTTTCGAGTTGCTTTGCGGCCCTGTGCGTATGAAACCGCGCCCGCCGGTGCGCGTAAAACGATTGAAACCTCGGCGCCACTATGAAGGAGGCCATCACGTGATCCGAAAAGGTCTGACCGCTCTTGTCCTCGCCGCCACGCTTCCCGCGCTCGCCGCGGAGCTTCCGATCCCCGACATCCCCTACCAGAAGTTCGTGCTCGACAACGGCCTCACGCTGATCGTCCACGAGGACCACAAGGCTCCCATCGTGGCGGTCAACGTCTGGTACCACGTCGGCTCGAAAAACGAGAAAGTCGGCCGCACCGGCTTTGCCCACCTGTTCGAGCACCTGATGTTCAACGGGAGCGAGAACTACAACGACGACTACTTCAAGGCGGTCGAGCCGCTCGGCGCAACCGACCTGAACGGGACGACCAACAACGACCGGACGAACTACTTCCAGAACGTGCCGAAGACCGCGCTCGACACGATTCTCTGGCTGGAGTCCGACCGCATGGGGCACTTGGTCGGCGCGATCGACCAGGCGCGGCTCGACGAGCAGCGCGGAGTCGTGCAAAACGAGAAGCGCCAAGGCGACAACGAGCCGTACTCGATCGCCGAGGAACTCTCGGCCAAGGCCTGCTTCCCCGTCGGCCATCCTTACTACTGGACGGTGATCGGCTCGATGGAAGACTTGGACGCCGCGAAGCTCGAGGACGTCAAGGAGTGGTTCAAGACCTACTACGGCCCGAACAACGCGGTGTTGTCGATCGCCGGCGATGTCAACACGCAAGACATTCTCGCCAAGGTCAAAACGTACTTCGGCGACATCCCCCCGGGCCCACCGGTCGCCCGCTTCGACCAGTGGATCGCCAAGCGCACCGGGTCGTCGCGACAGTCGGCGCAAGATCGCGTCCCGCAGACGCGCATCATGAAGATGTGGAACGTCCCCGGCGACGCGACGCGAGACCGCGTGCTGCTCGATCTCGCAGCAGCGGTGCTGTCGAGCGGAAAGAGCTCGCGCCTCTACAAGCGATTGGTCTACGACGATCAGAGCGCGACCACGGTCTCCGCCTTCAACGAAACCCGCGAGATCGCCAGCGTGTTCACCGTTCAGGTCGACGTCAAGAAAGACGGGGACCCGGCCAAGGTCGAAAAGACGATGTACGAAGAGATGTCGAAGTTCTTGGCCGACGGACCGACCACCGACGAACTCCAGCGGGCGAAAACCGACGTCTTCGCCGGATTCATCCGCGGGGTCGAGCGGATCGGTGGGTTCGGCGGCACCTCGGACGTTCTGGCTGCCGGCATGGTTTACGCCGGCACGCCCGACGCCTACAAAAATAACCTCGAGATTATCCGCAACGCGACCCCGTCCGACATCAAGGAGGTCGCGAAGAAGTGGCTCAGCGACGGCGTCTACGTGCTCCAGATCGACCCGTACCCGCCCGACCTCAAGGCCGCAGCCTCCGGCGCCGACCGCAAGCAGATGCCCAAAGGGGGCGCGGAGCCTCCCGTCGTCTTCCCGAAAGTCGAAAAAGCGACGCTGTCGAACGGCATGCAAATCCAGTTCGCACGGCGCGAATCGGTCCCGGTCGTCGAGTTCAATTTAGTTTTCGATGCCGGTTACGCCGCCGACCAAGGCGGGATTCCCGGCACCGCCAGTCTAGCGATGTCGATGATCGACGAGGGGACGAAGACCCGCTCGTCGATCCAGATCTCGGATGAGCAGCAGCGCCTCGGCGCCAACATCGGGTCGGGGTCGTCCCTCGACAGCTCGTTCGTCACGCTGTCCGCGTTGAACGCCAACCTCGACGCTTCGCTCGACCTGTTCGCCGACATCGTTTTGCATCCGTCCTTCCCCGAGGCCGATTTCAAGCGCCTGCAAAAGCAGCAAATCGCGAGGATTCAGCGCGAGAAGGCGCAGCCGGTCGGAATGGCGCTGCGTGTGTTTCCGAAACTGCTTTACGGCTCCAGCCATCCGTACGGGCTTCCGTTTTCGGGGTCGGGGTACGAGGACGGCGTCGCCAAGTTGACGCGGGACGAGCTCGTCAAGTTCCACGCAACGTGGTTCAAGCCCGACAACGCGACGATGATCGTGGTCGGCAATACAACGCTCGCCGAGATCAAGCCTAAGCTCGAGGCGCTCTTCAAGGACTGGAAGAAGGGGAGCCCGCCGGCGAAGAAGCTTTCGACGGTCGCCGGGAAGAATACGACGACGATTTACATCCTCGACAAGCCGGGAGCGGCGCAGTCGGTGATCCTCGCCGGCCAGCTCGTCCCGCCGATCGCGAATCCCGACGAGATCGCGTTCAAGACCATGACCCAGGTGCTTGGCGGCTCGTTCGTCGCGCGCCTCAACATGGACCTGCGTGAAGACAAGCACTGGTCGTACGGGTCGTACACGTTCGTTCCCGACGCCCGCGGCCAGCGTCCGTTCATCGGCTACGCGCCGGTTCAGACCGACAAAACCAAAGAGTCCATGGTCGAGATCATGAAGCAGTTCAAGGGGATCACAGGCCCGATGCCCATCACGCAGCCCGAGCTGGCGATGGCACAAGACGGCATGACCCGCACGCTGCCCGGGCAGTGGGAAACGCAGGGTGCCGTGTCGGGCTCGATCGCCGACATGGTGATCTTCGGCCTTCCGGCCGACTACTACGCGACGTTCCCCGGCAAGGTGCGCGCGCTCAAGACCGGCGATGTCGACGCCGATGCGAGAAAGACGCTCACACCCGACAAAATGGTCTGGGTCATCGCGGGCGACCGCGCAAAGATCGAGGCCGGCATCAAGGAACTCGGTTGGGGTGATGTGAAATACCTCGACCCCGACGGCAACCCAAAATAGGGGACAGTCCCCTTTTTCTTCTAAATTCGATGGCAACCCACCTCACTCATCGTGGGGTGGGTTGCCGATCGTCAACCCCCTCGACCGTTCTCACCTATTGACCATACGGCGTCGGCGATCGACGCTTCCAGGCGCGCGTCCCCCGCCGCCTCTCGTGAGACCACCGTGCCTCGTTTCCCTCGCCCCAGGTTGGCGGGCCTGTGCACGCACGTCGTCACGCGTGGCAACGCACGGGCCACCGTCTTCCATGCGGAGCACGACTACGAAGTTTTCGTGGGCTTGATGAGGGCTGCGCAATCGCGGGTCCGCCTCGAGCTATTCGCCTGGTGTCTCATGCCAAACCACCTGCATCTCGTGGTTCGCCCGCGAACGAACGATGACCTGTCGCGTTGGATGCACTGGATTCTCACCACGCACGCGCAACGGCACCGCGGGCGGCACGTGACCACGGGTCACATCTGGCAGGGCCGCTACAAGTCATTTCCGATCCAGACCGACGTGCACCTCCTCAGGGTCCTCCGTTACGTCGAACGCAACCCCGTACGCGCGGGGCTCGTCCCTTCCTCCTTCGACTGGCGTTGGTCGAGCCTGGCGGAGCGCGATGCGCCTTTCGAGACCGCACCGCTGCTCGACGCGTCTCCGGTGCCGCTTCCCCAGCCCTGGGCTGAATCGGTCGACATGCCGGTCACCCATGACGAACTTGCCATCATCCGCGCGTCGGTTCGAGAAGGGCGCCCTCTTGGCGATCCCGCCTGGGCTCGCGGCACGAGCGAACGGCTCGGACTTCCAGTCACTCGACGACTTCCGGGACGGCCACGGATTTTGTAAGTAAATGGGGACTGTCCCCTATTATTGCAGGATGCAACCTCCCGTCGCGCCGAAGATCCCACACGCCTTGACCCTTCATGGCGAGACACTGGAAGACGATTATTTCTGGCTCCGCGACAAGTCCGACCCGCAAGTCACGGCGTACCTCGTGGCCGAAAACGCGTTTGCCGAAACGGCGCTTCAGGGGACAGGCCCTCTCCAAGAGCGCCTGTACAAAGAAATGCTCGGGCGGATCAAGGAGACCGACCTCTCGGTCCCCTACCGTAAAGGACGGTACTGGTACTACGCGCGCACCGAGGAAGGAAAGCAGTACCCGATCCTCGCGCGAAAACTCGGCGCGCTCACCTCGGCCGAGGAGATCGTTCTCGACCTGAATGTGCTCGCTCGCGATCATGCCTACTTCGCCGTGAACGCGTTCATCGTGAGCGATGACGGCAACCAACTCGCCTACTCCGTCGACACGACCGGTTTCCGGGAGTACACGCTGCACGTTCGCGACCTGCGGCGCGACGAGGACGGGCCGGAGTTGATCGAGCGAGTCAGTTCGGTCGCCTGGGCGGCGGATGGGACGACTCTGTTTTACGTCACGGACGATGACGCGAAGCGCGCCCATCGTCTCTGGCGGCTCCGGCGAGGCGAGTCGGAAGCTGCCTTGGTCCACGAGGAACTCGATGAACGATTCTCGCTGACGATTCGCCGCTCGCGGAGCCTCGGGTATCTCTTCATGGACGCCGACTCTCACACCGCGAGCGAGGTCCGCTTCCTCGCGGCGAACGAGCCCGACGGTGCGTTCCGGATCTTCCTCCCCCGGGCACCCGAACTCGAGTACGAAGTCGACCACGGCGGCGAGTTCTTCTGGATCCGGATCAACGATTGCGGCCGCAACTATCGCCTCGCGCGGTGCCCCGTCGGCACCATCGGCAAGGCGGCGTGGACGGAAGTCCTGCCGCACCGGACGGCCGTGAACCTCGCGGGGATCGAAGTGTTCGCGGAGCATCTCGTCGCCTACGAACGCGAGGACGGGCTCGAACGCTTCGTGGTCCGCGCCCTGCACTCGGGCGAGTCCCACGCGATCGCCTTCCCGGAGCCTGCCTACTCGACTTTTCCGGACATCAACGCCGAATTCAAGACATCGACGTTCCGGTTCCGTTACCAATCGATGGTGACTCCGCCGTCCATCTACGACTACGACATGGCAACGCGCGCCAAGACGCTCATGAAGCGTCACGAAGTGTTGGGCGGCTACGATCCTTCGCTCTACGCGGTCGAACGAGCGCACGCCATCGCGCCCGATGGAACGGCGGTTCCGATTTCGCTCGCCTACCGGAAAGACACTCCACGCGACGGGACCGCGCCGATGCACCTCGTGGGGTACGGAGCTTACGGCTATCCGCTTCCCGTGATGTTCTCGTCGAACCGACTCTCGCTTCTCGACCGCGGAGCGGTTTGCGCCCTGGCCCACGTGCGCGGCGGAGGTGAGCTCGGAAAGCCGTGGCACGACGCCGGGCGGATGGAGCACAAGCCGAACTCCTTCACCGACTTCATCGCCGTCGCCGATTTCCTCGTGCGCGCGTCGTATGCCTCACGGGAGCGGCTGATCGTCGAGGGCGGCAGCGCGGGAGGCCTGCTCATCGGGGCGGTTTTGAACCTGCGACCCGACCTCGCGGGCGGGGCGATCCTAAAAGTCCCCTTCGTCGACGTCATCAACACGATGCTCGATACGTCGTTGCCCTTGACCGTCGCCGAATTCGAGGAGTGGGGCAACCCGGCCGACCGCGCGCAGTTCGCGATCCTGCGCTCGTACTGCCCGTACTCGAATCTCGGCCGCAAACGATACCCGGCGATGCTCGTGAAGACCTCGATCAACGACTCTCAGGTCATGTACTGGGAGCCCGCCAAGTACGTCGCGCGTTTGCGCGCGGGGAACGACGGCGCGCCGCAGGTTCTTTTGAAAGTGAACTTCGCCGCGGGTCACGGGGGGTCGTCCGGCCGCTACGACGCCTTGAAGGAAATCGCCTTCGACGTGGCATGGATGCTGGCGGTTTGGGGAAAAGGGGACGCCCCTTTGTCCCCGGCTTAGCGGCGGCGCTCGACACCGATCTTCGGGCACCGGCGGGCGACCGGGCAGGTCGAGCACAACGGCGAGATCGGCTTGCAGACCTGCTGCCCGTGGCGTACCAACGTCTCGTTGATCGGGATCCACCAACGTTTCGGGAGACTGCGGCGCAACGCGGCCTCGGTATCGTCGGGGGCCTTGGTCGCCACCCAGCCGAGGCGATTCGCAATGCGGTGCACATGCGTGTCGACACAGATCCCGGGCTTTCCGAAACCGAGCGTGACCGTCAGGTTGGCCGTCTTGCGCCCGACGCCGGGAAGCCGCAGCAGGTCCTCGATCGTGTCGGGCACTTGCCCGCCGTGGCGCGACAGCAGGATGCCGGAGATCGCTCGAATCTGCTTCGCCTTCGTCCGGTAAAACCCCGCCGGGTAGATCGCCTTCTCGATCGCGGTGGACGTCAGCTTCAGCATGCCCCGGGGGTCGCTCGCCTTCGCGAACAGGCGTTCGGTCGCCGGGTAGGTGACTTCGTCTTTCGTGCGGAGCGAGAGAATGCAGCTGACGAGGATTCGGAACGGGTCGGGACCGTTCGCGGTCACGAAACGGTCGACGGTGTAAAGGGCGGTGAGCTTCGTCAGGACGGCGCTTATGGCCTTGGCGCTCACAGGGTCGCCAGCGGCACGTCGCGGCGCGGTGGCGGAAACGCGCGGTCGATGTCCGCGAGGTCTTCTTCGGTGAGAACGATGTCCGCGGCTTTCGCGTTGTCGCGAACGTGCGCGAGCCGAGCTGCCTTCGGTATCGCGACGACGTTGTCGTGACGCAGTGTCCAGGCAAGGGCCACTTGCGCGGGGGTCGCGTCGTGCCGCGCCCCCACGCGTCGCAGGGCATCGTGAGGGCGCAGCCGCCCCTGCTCGAGCGGCGAATAGGCCATGATCGCGATGTTCCTCGAGGCGCACCATGGAATCAGCTTGCGCTCGATCCCGCGCCGATCGAGGTTGTAAAGGACCTGGTTCGCGCCAACGCGCAGGCCTCCCGGAATCCGCTCCGCGCGCGCGAGCTCGTCGAGGTCGAAATTCGAAAGGCCGAAATGGGCGATCTTCCCCTGCTCCGTGAGCCGCGCGAAGGCGTCCAGCGTCTCTTCCAAGGGATGCTCCCCCGGCCAGTGCAGCAGGTAGAGATCGATGCGCTCGACGCGCAACCGCTTCAAGCTGCGCTCGCACGCGGACAGCGTGCCTTTGTGACTCGCGTTGTGAGGGAGGACCTTCGAGATGAGAAAAACCCCGTCGCGCCGGCCGGCAATCGCGTCGGCGACGACGATTTCGGCGCCGCCGTCGGCATACATCTCGGCGGTATCGATCAGATTCAAACCCAGGTCGAGCCCCAACCGCAAGGCGGCGACCTCGTCCCGGCGGGCGGCCTCGTTTTCGCCCATGCGCCAGGTGCCCAGGCCGAGGTTCGGCATGACGGCGCCGGATCGCGTACGGACGTTGCACACCATCGATCGCCCTCTCGCCGTCAACGTGCCGGGCGAACGCTCCCGCCGTCGCCGACCCAGTGGGGAACCCACGCGAGCAAGACTCCGGAGACGGCGATGTCCGATTTCCTCGGTTTCACCGAAGCGGACTGGATCGCGAAGCTCTGAAGCTCGTTCGCGCTGGTCAGCTCCTCGATTTCCGACTTCAACTCGGCTTCGAGGTCGGCGATCTTCTGACGAACCGCTTCGACGCTTTGCTCCGCGCCGTCGACGTCTTGACGCTCCTTCATCGTGCGGCCGACGCCCCGCGCGGCGGTCGTTGCGCGACCGATCGATCCGACCGAGACCGCCTTGCGGCCGAACAGGGCCCCGAGCAAGGTCGCCCCGACGCTGATCGCCGCCTGCATCGTCTGTTGGGACGCCTGCGACTGCTCGCGCGCAACGCGCTCGGCGGCACGCTGTTCTTGATTGCGCAAGGTGTCCGCCTTGCCCGCGTACTTCGTCCTGAGAATTTCTACCGCCGCGTCGCGCTTTTCCCGAGCCGCCTGTTGCACGCGGACCTTGAAGTCCCCCTCGGACTCGCCGGGCTGGGCGACCAGCTTGAGCGACGGGCAGCTGTAGAGATCGAGCGTTCTCGTGCGATAGAGGCAGTCGGTGAGTTCCTTCGACCACCCCGCGTAGCTTTTCGGCTGCGTGGCCGCGGCGGGAAGGGAGTCGAACACCGCCCTGGCATCAGGATCGCCCTCGAGCTCGGGTTTCTCGCCGAGATCCTCCGCGGCGTCCCAGACACCGTTGGCCGCGAAGGGCGCGACGAGGGCCGCATCGACCCATGCGTCGACCTGCGCTTTCACGTCTACGAAATGCAGCTTTGCGGTGCCCAGAAGAGACGGTCGGTAAACGAGGCGCTCCCCGGGTTGCGCCGCGCCGCGCCAGGGAAGGAACGTCTCTTTCACGCCGGAGGGCACGGCCGGACGCGCGCCCCCGGCCGCGACGGTGGGGGTCACCACGGGCTGCGAGGACACCGGGCTTTTCTGCGGCGCCATCAGGACCTGAATCTGTTTCTTGGTGAGCGGTCCGCGTAGAAACGACAGCGTGAAGCGCGTCTCGAACAGGACCGGCGCGTCTTCGTGGACGTTGTTCATCAGGAAGACCCGCTTTCCGAGTCCCGCGAGCGTCGCCTCCATCGCCTGTTTGTCGAAACCCTTGCCCGCAGCAGCCGACGCGCCTTCGAGCCCTTCGATGACACGAGCCTTGTCCCGTTCCGTCTGCAGGCGCCCCAGAAACCACGTCCCGGCGTTCGCGAGCCCCTTGTAGTCGAGATCGACGGGATTCTGGGTCGCGAGGACGCACCCCACGCCGTACGCGCGTGCCTGTTTCAGCAGCGTCAGCATGGGTATTTTCGCCGGGGGATTGGCGACGGGCGGGAAGAAACCGAACACCTCATCCATGTAGACCAGCGCGCGCAGGCTGGTGGTTCCCGTCTGTCCACGCATCCACGCGACAAGCTCGTTGAGCAAGAGCGTCACGAAGAACATGCGCTCCGCGTCCGAAAGGTGCGCGATCGAGAGGATCGACACGCGCGGCTTCCCCTCGGCGGTCCACAAGAGGCGCTGAATATCGAGGGGCTCGCCCGTCAGCCACGCGGCAAATCCCGGCGACGCGAGAAGCGTGTTGAGCGACATCGCCAGGGCGCTTCGCTCCTTGGCCGGGTAGAACGACTCGACGTCCACGACGCCGACGCGGTCGAATGGCGGCTTCTGGATGTCCCGGATCAGCCCCGCCAAATCGAGATCCTTCCCGGCCGCCCACGAGGTCTCGACGAGCCTCGCCATCAGGATGTGCTCGCGGCCCCGGAGCGGGTCGGCCTCCATGCCAAGTAGTGCGAGCAGACCCGATACCGTCCCGTTGATCTTCTCCCGCCGCGCGTCCTCGTCGTCCATCACCACGGGAGCCGGGACCGCGAGGGAACCCACGATCGAGATCGATCGACCGGCGGAGCTTCCCGGGGTGTAGATCGCCAGGTCGACCGCGTCGCGAAACCTCCGGACGCGCTCCGGCCCCTGGCCCCATGCGGCCAGCCCCTTGGCCCACGCCGTCGCTGTCTCCTCCGCGGAGACTCCCTCTTCGATCCACGGCGCAAAGTCCGCGGGCGCGAGGTTCGGAAACGTGAGCAGCAGGTTTCCGAGGTCGCCTTTGGGATCGATGGCGATGGTCGGGATGCCGTCGATGGCGGCCTCTTCGATGAGGCCGATGCCGAGGCCGGTCTTACCGCTCCCCGTCATCCCGACGATCACACCGTGCGTCGTCAGGTCTTTCGCGTCGTAGAGGACCGGCTCCGGCTCTTTCGGGGCGCCGGGTCCCGCGAGTTTGCCGAGATAGAAGACGCCCAGTTTCTCGAAATCTTTCATGGCATGTCTTCCTAAAGCGGAGGCTTCAGCGCACGCACCACGATCGCTTCGTCGACCACCAGGCGGTGGCGAACGCCGTCCTGCTTCACGTCCGCCTGTCCAAACGGGTCGAACTCGTACGGCTTGATGATCTTCCCCCAGACCGCTTTCAACGCGCGCGCCCCGATACGGCTCGACTTCGACGCTTCGTCCGCGATCTTACGCACGGCGCCTTCGGTGACCTCGACGTCGATGTCGTAGTTCTTGAAGAAGTTCTGCGACGCTCGCAGGACCGAATCGCGCGGCTCGGTGAAGATGCGCGACAGCGTTCCGGCGTTCAGGTCTTCGAGGATGATCGAGTTGTCGAAGCGCGAAAGGAACTGGGGCTGCATGCCGTAATCGAACAAGTCTTCTTGTTTGAACCAATGGCGCAGCGTGAAGTATTCGCGGATTTGGACTTCGCCGTTTTCGTAAACGGTCTCGGCAGGAAGCTTGACGCGCGACGTCGGCGATGTCACGCGGCGGTACACCTGGTCGTAGAGCGACTCGAACGCCCCGGCGCACAGGAACAACATCTTCCCTGTGTCGACGTGTATCGCAGCCTTCTCGAGCTGCTTTTTTTTGTAAATCGTCACGGGGTAGAGAATCCGCTCTCCCTCGATCAACGTGAGCAGCCCTTGCTGGATGTTGATGCCGGTGACGTACGGCTTGCCGCCGACGACCGCCGAGATCTTGTCGATTTCGTCGATGCAGACGGTCGCGCGTTCCATGTAGTCGCCGATCTGCTCGGCGGTGGCGTCCTCTCCGAGGATCTCCCGCGCCCGTTCCTCGAGACGAACGAGGAGACGGTTCGGGTCGACGATCCCTTCTTCGCTCGCGAATTGATTGGCGTTCATGATGCACACGACGCGGTTCGCGTGGAACTCCTCGTGTTTTTCGTACAGGCGCTCCATGGAACGCATGATCGTCGTCTTGCCGGTGCCAGAGTTCCCGATCATCAAGAGGTTGCCGTAACGCTCGCCTTGGATGTGCTTGAAAATGGCGACCGCCACGAACTTGAGGGTTTCCTGCTGCCCGATGACGTCGGCTTGCAGGAAGTCGTTGATCTCGATGGGTTTCATGCGGGGATTATAGCTGGCGGCGGTGACGCCGCGACCGGCCACTTTGTCCGAATCGTTCCGCGTTGCGTTCCGTATACAGTAGTGGCGGCGGCCACGCGCTCTCGTTCGCCCCCCCGCCAGGAGGATTCCATGCTCCCGTTCGTATTGTTCCTCGTCATCGCGATTCCGGTCGTCGTCATTCTCGCCCGCCAGATTCGCCGCTCGCTCTACCTGCGCGACGCCGCTGGGAACCGGGTCCGAGCGGGGCTACCGGGGCGCGTCGCTCTCATCGTCGTTCTCTTGCTGGTGCTGCTTTTTTCGATGGTCGGCTCGGTCCGAGTCGTCCCGGTCGGCCACGCGCTGGTGATCTTCAACACGATCACGAAGAGCTTCCGGCTCTCCCAGCAGGGCGTGACGTTCGTGTGGCCGGTGATCAGCCAGACCGCGCAGTACGACCTCAGACGTCTGGAGTACACGATGACCAAAGCGCAAGGCGAAGGGCGCAAGGCGAACGTGGACGACTCGCTCTGGTCGCCGACGAAAGAAGGACTGCAGGTGGGCATCGACCTGACCGTCTGGCATCATCTCGACCCGCAACGGCTCATCGTCATTCACCAGAAAATCGGCCCCGACTACGAAGACAAGATCATCCGGCCCGCGGTGCGGTCGGTGACCCGCCTCGTCATTTCCGAGTACGCCGTCATGGACGTGTACTCGTCGCGGCGCGCCGCGATTCAAGACGAGATCAACATCAAGATCAAAGAGCTCCTCGAAAAAGACGGCTTCGTGGTCGACGAAGTCGTCTTGCGCGATGTGCGTTTCACCGACCAGTTCGGCCAAGCCATAGAGGCCAAGCAGATCGCGCAACAATCGGCCGAGCAGATGAAGTACGTGCTCGAGAAAGAGCAACGCGAGGCCGAACGAAAGGTGATCGAGGCCACGGGCCGCGCGAAAGCCATCGAGACGATCAACGAGGCCCTGCGACAGAATCCGAACTACATCCGCTATCTCTACGTCGACAAGCTGTCGGATAAGATCAGCGTGATCGTCTCCGACCAGAACACCATCATGGACCTGAAGGGGATCATGGAGAACAAACCGCGATGACGGCCGCCTTCCACAGACGCCCTTTCGGATTCTTGGCGTCGGCCGTTCTCGTCGCGGTGACGATCTCGTGCTCGAAGGACGCGACGCCAGACAGGGCATCCACCGCCTCGCCCAGCACCGTTTCGGCGAAGCCGAATCTTGTTCTCATCACGATGGAGGCAACGCGGGCCGACCATCTCGGTTGTTACGACAATCCACGGGTTCAAACGCCCCGTCTCGACGGGCTCGCTCGCGAAGGAGCGGTCTTTTTGAAAGCCATCGCGGTGGCCCCGCTGACGCTTCCGTCGCATGCGTCGATCTTCACCGCCCTCTACCCACCTCGTCACGGTGTGCGCGACGACGGCGGCTCGAGACTTCAAGACTCGGAGACGACTCTCGCGGAACACCTCAAGACGCAAGGGTATGGGACGGCCGCGTCGATCGGGGCCCGTCTCCTCGCCGACGATGCGGGATTCAAACAAGGGTTCGACAGCTACGCCGAGCCGAAGCGCACGCCCCGGAATGCCTCGTTCGTCGTCGACGACGCGATCGAGGCGGTCAACCGCATGAAGGGTGGACCATTTTTTCTCTGGGTACAACTCGACGACCCCCGCGCCCCGTACGCGCCTCCGCCCGGC
Source organism: Acidobacteriota bacterium (assembly GCA_031393555.1). Classification (GTDB taxonomy): domain Bacteria; phylum Acidobacteriota; class Polarisedimenticolia; order Polarisedimenticolales; family DASRJG01; genus DASRJG01. The sequence goes on along the minus strand of JANMVW010000223.1, from coordinate 11,804 downwards.
TTCCGCGCGCTCTTCGAAAACCGCCTCTACGATGGCGAGATCGCCTGGATGGACTTGCAACTCGGGCGCCTTTTCGACCACGTGCGCGCGCAGGGGCTCGCGGACAACACGCTGATCGTCGCGATCGCCGATCATGGCGAAAGCCTCGGAGAGCACGGGGAACAGACGCACGGTGTGTTCCTCTACGACAGCACGCTGAGGGTGCCGTTGATCGTGCGATATCCGCCGAAGATCCCCGCCGGGACGAAGTTCTCGGGCGTCGTTTCGGGCGTCGATCTGGCTCCGACGGTTCTCGCGTTGATGGGGCTTCCCCCGCTGGCCCTGGCGCAGGGCGAAAGCTGCGCCATGCGCCTCCTCGGCGGGGACGCTCCCGAGCGTGACGTGGCCTACGCCGAATCGCTGTTCGGCCAGCGGTCCTACGGGTGGGCGCCGCTTCACGCGCTGCGGTCGTCCCGAGAGAAGTTCGTGGACGCACCGATTGCCGAGTTGTACAACCTCGAGCGCGATCCGTCCGAGACGATCAATCTCGCCACGACCGACGCCAAGGCGGTGGCGGACACGTGGCGGCCGTCGGTCGAGGAAGCCCTACGCCTGATCGGCGGCGGCAGCCCGGAGCCGGCCGTGACGGGGAACAAGCGTGTGGCCCCGCGGGACCCCAAGGGGTTGATCGGCGCGAGCAATCTCTTCTTGATGGCGCAGCTTGCCGTCGAGGAAGGGCAACTCGGGAAGGCCGCACCCCTCCTCCGGCAGGCCCTGGCCAAAGACCCCGGAAACCCGGCAGCCAAATCCCTCCTCGCCGCGCTGCGCGCCGAGCCGATGGCCGCGACGGGGGCGGCGTCGGGCACGTTCGCGAGCCAGTGGAACCTCGGGAATGCCCTCTACGTTCACGGGAAGTTCGACGAGGCCGCCAAGGCGTTCCGCGCCGCACTCGCCATCAACCCAGGTAACGCCGAGACTCATTACGCGCTGGGGAACGTCCTGGCCGCCCAAGGGGACATGGCGACCGCCGAATCCGAGCTTCGCGCGGCGGTCGCGGCCGATCCGAAATTGGGCGACGGCTGGAACAAGCTGGGCATCCTCCTCCAAAAAAACAATCGCCGCCCCGAAGCGCTCACCGCGTACTCCCGCGCGCTCGAGGCGTCGCCCAACGACGCCGACGCTCTTTTCAATCGCGCGAAGCTCGAACTCCTGGAAAACGATCTGCCCAGTGCCCGGCGCGACGTGGATCGCCTTCTCAGCGCGCACAAGGACTATGCCGCCGGCGCTTTCCTCGAGGCGCACATCTGCGTTGCCGAAGGGAACACCTCGGGCGCAAAGAAGGCGCTGACGAGATTCCTCGCGCTCCCGAACGTCGACCCGCGCATGAAGGCGGCGGCAACGGATATGCTCCAGAAGCTCGGGAGCTGATCGAGGGACCGACGGAGCGTGTCTTTCGCCGAACGAAAACGGCCGCCCCCGTCGGAGCGGCCGTCCCAAATCGAAGTCCACCCGGATCCCGAGATCTAGTCGATCTCGAGCGGGATCCGCATGCCGTAAAACGAGCGCCAAACGAAAAAGACCGAGACGGCGAAAAACACCGCGGCGAGGACGTGGGTGATCATCGGGCCCTGCTGGTGTTCGATGCTCACCGCCAGCTCTACGGCGAGCAGCCCGAACAGCGTCGTGAACTTGATGACGGGGTTCATCGCCACCGACGAGGTGTCCTTGAACGGATCGCCCACGGTGTCGCCGACGACGGTGGCATCGTGCAGCGGCGTCCCCTTCTCCTTCAGGTCGACCTCGACGATCTTCTTGGCGTTGTCCCACGCACCGCCGGCGTTGGCCATGAAGATCGCCTGGAACAGGCCGAACATCGCGATCGAGATCAGGTAGCCGATGAAGAAGTACGGCTCGACGAAAGAGAAGGCCAGAGTCGCGAAAAAGATGCACAGGAAGATGTTGAACATCCCCTTCTGCGCGTACTGCGTGCAGATTTCGACGACCTTCTTGGAGTCGGCGACCGAGGCCTTGACGGCGCCGTCGAGCTTGATGTTGCGCTTGATGAACTCGACCGCGCGGTAGGCGCCGGTCGTCACAGCCTGCATGGACGCGCCGGTGAACCAGTAGATCATCGAGCCGCCGGCGATGAGGCCGAGCAGGAATGGCGGATGGAGGAGCGAGAGTTTCTCGACATTTTCGGTGAGGCCGTGCGTCAACGCCACGATGATCGAGAAGATCATCGTCGTCGCGCCGACGACGGCGGTTCCGATGAGCACGGGCTTCGCGGTGGCCTTGAAGGTGTTGCCCGCGCCGTCGTTTTCCTCGAGGAGGTGCTTCGCTCTTTCGAAGTTCGCGTCGAAGCCGTAGGTTTTCTTGAGATGCTCCTTGATTCCGGGCACCTGCTCGATCAACGACAACTCATAGACCGATTGAGCGTTGTCGGTTACGGGGCCGTAGGAATCGACGGCAATCGTGACCGGGCCCATGCCGAGGAATCCGAAGGCCACGAGACCGAACGCAAAGACCGCGGGGGCCAGCATCAGCCCACCGAGTCCCATCGTGCTGATCCCATAGGCAACGCCCATCAAGGCGAGGATCGTCATGCCGAGCCAGTAGGCGCTGAAGTTGCCGGCGACGAGCCCCGAGAGAATGTTGAGCGACGCCCCGCCTTCACGCGACGAGGTCACGACCTCACGAACGTGGGCGGAGTCGACCGACGTGAAGACCTTGACGAGCTCGGGGATGATCGCTCCCGCGAGCGTGCCGCAGGTGATGACCGTCGACAGCTTCCACCAAAGCGAGCCGTCTCCCAAGCCGGGAATCATCAGGTACGAGACGACGTAAGTGGCGATCACCGAGACGATCGAAGTCAGCCATACGAGGCGCGTGAGCGGTGCCTCGAAGTTCATCTTGTCGACCTTTTCGTACTGGCCCTTCGCGAGCGCTTCGTTGAGGAAGTACGACAAGCCCGACGCGATCACCATCATGACGCGCATCGTGAAGATCCAGACGAGGAGCTGAACCTGGACGGTGGGCTCTTTCACCGCGAGCAGGATGAACGAGATCAGGGCGACGCCGGTGACGCCGTAGGTCTCGAAGCCGTCGGCCGAGGGCCCGACGGAATCGCCCGCGTTGTCGCCGGTGCAGTCCGCGATCACGCCGGGGTTCCGCGCGTCGTCTTCCTTGATCTTGAACACGACCTTCATGAGGTCGGCGCCGATGTCGGCGATCTTGGTGAAGATGCCGCCCGCGATCCGCAGCGCCGCGGCGCCCAACGACTCGCCGATCGCGAACCCGATGAAGCAGGGGCCGGCGTACGCGCCCGGCACGAAGAGGAGGATGCAGAGCATGATGAACAGCTCGACCGAGATGAGCGCCATGCCGATCGACATGCCGGCCTTCAACGGGATGGCGTAACACGGAAACGGCTTGCCGCGCAGCGAGGCGAACGCGGTGCGCGAGTTGGCGAAGGTGTTGATGCGGATGCCGAACCAAGCCACGCCGTAGCTTCCCGCGATGCCGATCAGAGAAAACGCCAGAACGATCGCGGTGCGGCCGAACGAGAAATGCTGCAGGAAGTAGAAGTAGACGAAGATGATCGAACCGATGAATAGCTCGAGGATCATCAAGAACTTACCCTGTTGGATCAGGTACGTCTTGCAGGTCTCGTAAATCAACTCCGAGACCTCGAGCATCGATGCATGCACGGGCATGTTCTTGAGCGACGTGTACATCATCAGCCCGAAGCCCAACCCCAAGGCGGAAACGACCAGACCGACCATCAAGAGCGTCCGGCCGTTGGTTCCGCCGAAGAAATCGACGGTGCCCAAGTCCGGGAGCTGGAGGTTGGCCTCGCCGCCTTCGGAGGCGAGCGCGGGAACCGGCGCCAGGATCGCCATCGCCAGGAGGACGACGGGAAGGAGGGCGATCAGCCCTCGAAACCACTTGCTCGTGATCATCGGAACCTCTCTCCTCGGCTCGCGTGAAGCCACAATGCCCCGCCCGCATCACGGACGGAATCGAGTTTTGGAGGGGTTGGCCGCCCGCCGCTTGGCGGACGCTTCAGCGCCCAACGCTTCCGGCCCTCAAGGGTCCCGCTTGGGGATCAACCGTAGGACAGAAAGCCGGGGGGTTATACCAGGGAAAAGGGGTTCTAGTCCATTCTCAGGAGTCGCACGCTGACCGCTCCAGAACGGCTCCGGAATATGGTCATGTCCCAGGGCTCGCAACAGACCTCGCAATCCTGGACCATCTGGCCGACGGACCCAGGGTCGAGGAGAAGTTCCTGCCAGGATCCGCAATAGGGGCACTCGGCTTGGATGAGGGCTTCGTCCATGAGGCGGGGTTCACGGTACCGTTTCGTAGGCCCCTGTGTCGAAGGCGACACCGCTCGGGCGAGGATTGCCCGCGTTGTCTTCTGTGAGCCCCACCGCCGCCGGATCCAAGAACACCTGGTCGATGGCCGGTGAATCGGGCAAGAGTGCGAAGTTACCCGCGCCGCGATCGACGAAACGGGCGTCCGGGGCAGCCAGCCCTTGAAGATCGTGCCCGGCGGCGCGCCAAGACGCGAGCATCAACGTGGAGCCATCGAACATCTTGAAGAGTGGTGTCCCTTCGTAGAAATTCCAATTGGCATAAAAGGCTTGGGCGGTATCGAGCTTGATGGCCGGGGCCAGCCCAGCCGTGAGGTTGGCGTAAATCTGGTTGTTCGTCGCATTGGAGGCCAAGCGAATCGCGGATGGCGCCGTGGAGTCCATGACGATTGTATTGAATCGGATGATGTTGTCGGCACCGTTTGACACGATGCCGCCGTCGAGGGCTGAGCCACTCACGACGATGTTCTGGGCGGTGCTATTCGTGTCGTTGAGGCGCAATTCCGCCTTGCTGCCGGTGAGGAGCACGCCGTCGATGAGCGTGTTCTTGTAGATGTCGATCGAGGTGTTGTCGATCACGCCACCTCGCCAGACGATGGTCTCGTCACGCCCTTCCGTGGGCAACGAAATCCAACCTCCTTCGGCGATTGAGTTGAAATTCTCGAGGGTGACCTGGCCCAGCCCATCGCCGTGCGTGTAGAACGCTCCGTAAAAGCCCGAGACTTCGCCGGACGAGTAGTTCTGCGCAGTGCAACGGCGCCAGATCGACGTGTCTCCCTGGCGTCCGTTAATGGTACTGCTGTACGACACGAAAGCCGTCGCCGCGCCGTACCAAAGGTCCGGCATGCCGAGCGAAGCCACGAGGTCTTCGCCGACGAATCCCGTCGAGTTGATCACACCGAAATGGTGTTTTCCGCCTCGAGAGGCGTCGCAGCCGATCCACTTCACATTGTTCGTGAAATCCGATCGAAAAACGTAGCCACCGTTCCAATAGGCCGTCTCGTCGCCCGCCAAATCCTGGAAGACCAGGTTGGACTGGTGATGCACCCAGATCGCCCCGCCGGCCGTTCCGCTGCGGGTGACGTTGCTCACCGTGTAGAGCTTGCCATTCGCGATGGGATTGCTCGAACCGAGATTCACATACAGGAAAAAGTCGCTGGGATTCCAGTAGTAACTGCCTCGGTTGGCGTAAACATAGTTGAGGTTGGAGGTGGAGTTCGTGTTGGGGCTGCCGATCTGACCCGTTTTGATCGCACTGTTGTGAAGGAACTGGTGATTCTCGAACAATGTTCCGACTTCCACCAACACCGGTGCCCGATAGACCCCCTGCCTTGATTGCACCTTTTTGAAACTACCGTTGGGTACGATGTCGCTGCCCCAGAACTTCGGCTTGGGCAACTCCGGGTCACCGTAGGCCCCGAAAGTAATCGGCGCATCCGCCGCCCCGCTCACCGAAGGTACCAAGCTCTCGCGCCACTCTCCTCCCCGCTGGAACAGCACCTGATCACCGGGAGAGAACGGAAAAGCGTTGACCTTTCCTACCGTGGCCCAAGGGGCTGAGGGTAAGAGTCCGCTGTTGGCGTCATTGCCGACGGGGCTTACGTAGTACGTCGCGACGCACCGTCCGTTCATGCACGAATGGAACACGCTCCCGCAGGGAGAACCGGCCGCTGTGTTCGCGTGAACGCACCCGACCGGGTCGATGCATTGATCGTCGGTACATTGGTTGTTGTCGTCACAATTGGGATCGGCCCGGCAGCCCAACGGCTCTCCGACGGAATAGAGGCCAACAGAGTAGAAGTAGATGTTGCCGGGCAGACTCGAGAGCGGGTCCAGGAAGCTCGTGTTCGTGGTCTGTTCGATCACGTTGCCAGGAACGGCCACGCTCGCTGGTGACGTGGAGCGATAAACCGCGTAGATCCCGTTGGCCGGGTCCCAGGTCAGGGACACATCGCTCGCCAGGCGACTGATCTTGAGCGAGGTCGGCCCCTCTTGCGCCCGTGGAGGCGCGACGAGAACCAGCGCGAGAACGTGCAGTCCTACTGCTGCGAGTAGGTATCTTGCACAGACCGACTTTGTCTGCGGATACAAGCTCACCTCAGATTTCCCGACGGCAACTAAGTACGTCGTATCGAACGGCTCGTCAAGCCAATGGTCTATTTCCCCCCCCTTCCCCCCCTTGAGGGCGGGAAGTGGGGCTGAGCCGGTTTGCCGGTTTGCATGGGACCCAGGGCCTGTGGCAGCGTGACCGCCTATGCGCGTCAAAATTTGCGGTTTGAGACGGGTCGAGGACGCCTTGGCCGCGGTCCTGGCCGGGGCGGACGCCGTGGGCTGCCTGGTCGGGCTCGACTACGCCACCCCAGACCGGGTCGACCCGGCGGCCGCGCGAGCCATCTTCGAAGCTCTCCCGCCGTTCGTCGCCCGCGTGCTGGTGACGCATCGCACCGGCCTTGCCGAGGTCACCGCGCTGATGCGCGAATCCGGGGCGACGGTCGCGCAGCTCCACGGTGACTTCCCGCTGGTCGCGATCTCCGCGCTGCGGGAAGCGCTCCCCTACGCGGCCATCGTCAAGAGCGTCCACGTCACGGGCGAGGACACGGTCGCGGCGGCGCTGGCGGCCGCCCGCGTCGCGGATGCCATTCTGCTCGACACGAAAACGCGTGGGCGTATCGGCGGCACGGGGACCACGCACGACTGGTCGATCAGCGCGCGAATCGCCGCGGCGGCGTCGAAGCCCGTGATTCTGGCGGGAGGGCTCACGCCCGAAAATGTCGCGGAAGCCGTTGCGCACGTGCGCCCGTTCGCGGTCGATGCCAACTCCGGAACGAGGGGCGCCGACGGCTGGAAGGACCACGCGAAGATCCGCGCCTTCGTCGCGGCGGCGCAGGATCAGGGGATCCGGTAGATCGCAATCGAATCACCGGCCCAGCCCACGGGCGTGAGCGTGTTACGAGCGTTTTCGAGCCACGTCGTCGGGATCCCGGCTTCCGCGATGCGCCGTTGCGCGGAAGTGATCAGACCGCGCTCGACCATCCAGTCCGCGATACGCACGAACGGAAGCCCCTGGGTTCGGCGCTTCTCGCCGTCGCTCTTGTACGCCGCGACCTGTTCTCGAGGGACCATTCCGCGCCGGAGGAGTTCCATCGCGAACAGGCGGTCGACGTTCGGGTCGACCCCCGCGAGCAACGTCACGCTCGCGGCGAGGTAATGGCCGGACTCCGGCCGCACGACCGGTAGCTCCGGATAGAAATCGAAGAGCATCGCGACTTTCCGGAACCTGATTCCGTACGCGCGCGGATCGGCCGTGCCGAAATAGGCGAGATCGACCTCTTGGACACCCTGGGCCGACATCCAGTTCCTCAGGCGGAGGAGGTCCTGTCCCCAGTCGATGTTGGAATCCACCAAGTGCTTGGAACCGCCCCGCGGCCCGCCTGCGACGACGTTGAAGTACGAGAGGTAACGGGGGGTCGCGAGGGCGAACGAGACGAAACACGACGCGACGAGGACGGCGACGGCGACGGCCCGCGCCTTTCGCTCCGAAAGCCACGCCGCCGCTGGGGCGATGGCCACGCACAGGAAGGGATAGAGGGGGGTCAGGTGCCGGTGGCCGATGTTGAACCGGCTGAGGATCGCGACCGCTGCGACGGTGAGCGGCGTCAGCGCGACGCACCACCCGTCGAAACTCCTGCCGCGGGTTTTCAGCCATCCGGCCGCAAGGAGCCACAGCGCGAGCGCGGTGAACGCCAACGGGGTTTTCAGGAAGAAGGCCTCGGGAAAATAGCGGTACCAACCGGCGACCGATTGTTCACCATCGAGAAACGCGAGGCGCCCAGCGGACTCGGCTTTCGCGTAAGCGAAGCCGAAGAGGTAAGCCTCGGGGAGGAGACGGTACTCGCGCGCAAACGCGATGGCCGGGGCGACCCGGGCCTCGCTGGCGAGACCCTCCCACTCGAGAACGTAACCCGGATCCCGCGACGCCTCGAAACGAAAGCCGTACCCGGCCCAGATTGCCCCGTAGGCTAGAGCCCCGATCAGCGCGAGCCCGGCGCCAGCGCGTTTCCAGTTGAGGCGTCCGGTCGCAACGGCGATTGCCGCGAGTACGACGAGGAGCGGGGCGAGGAGTACGCACGAGAACTTGGCCAAAACGGAGGCGCCCAAGGCTGTTCCCGTCGTCGCCACCCGCCGCCAGGAAGGCGCGCAGAGCCATCTCCACGCAAGCCACGTCGTTGCGGTGAAGCCGAGGGCCGCCGGGAGGTCGGTGGTCACGAGGCGTGCGTGGGCCAGAAGCGCCGGGCAGGTGACCGCAAGGGCAAGGGCGAAAAGTCCGGCGGGCGGTCCGTGGAGCGCACGGGCCCAGGCGTACACCACCATCGCGAGCAGCACCCCCAGGATGAGGATCGCGCATCGAGCAGGCACCAGCCGCGCGGCAGGATCACGACGCAACGCCGCTTCGGGGGGGCCATTCAGGAATTCGAAACCGAATCCCCATTCCCGCGCATGCGAGCGGCGCGCATCGGCGGCGCTTGCGCGGGATCCGGTCCACAGGGGCGACGCGTAGTTCGCTCCACCCAGGTGGAATACCACAAGAGGTGCGGCGGCGATCAGCTTGGCGAGCGGCGGGTGTTCGCAATTGAGGCGGAAATCGCCGGTCTCGAGATAGGAAACCCCGGCGCCCAGATGCGCCGTTTCGTCAAACGTGACGGAATCCCTTGACAGCGAGGCGAATCCGCAAACGACGAACACCGCCAGGAGTGCCGGGACTGCGAGGCGATGCGGAATACGGGACAGTGGAATCACCCGCGAAGCATAACGGCAAGACTCATCGGGGAGTGTCCCCTATTAGTCGTGCAGATGGTACGGGACGCTCGTGACGACGATGTTCGGCCGGAACAACAGCGCCCCCTTGATCAGGAGCGCGCGCTGATTGTGCAGCAGATGATGCCACCAGCGCGCGGGCACGAACTCCGGGAGCAGCACGGTGATGAAGTCGTTGGGGCGCTCGTCGTTCGTGAGCTCGATGTACTCCAGGAGCGGCTCCATGACGGACCGGAACGGGGAAGCCAGGATCTCGAGGCGGATCCCTTTCCCCCAGCGCGACCAGTCGTCGCGGATCTGCTGCGTGGCGTGAGGATCGACGTCGACGTAGATCGCTCGAACATCGCCCGAGAGCGTGCGCGCATACTCCAGAGCCTGGACGACGGCGCGGTGGACGCCGCCGATCGGGACGATGACCGTATTGCGCTTCTGGTCGGAAACGGCGAGGCCCTTCAAGGAGAGCTGCTGTGCGACTTTGTCGTAGTGGCGGTGAATCGCGAGAAAATGGGCGACCAGCAGCGGGATCAGGACGATGATGATCCACGCCCCCTCTTTGAATTTCGTGATCGCAACCACGAACAGAACAATCAGGGTCAGCGTCGCCCCGAACCCGTTGAGGCACGCACCGAAGCGCCAGCCGGGCTTCCGCTCGCGCCGCCACTTGATGACCATGCCGGCCTGAGACAGCGTAAACGAAACGAAAACGCCCAGCATGTAGAGCGGGATCAAAGCGTGCGTGTCACCGCCAAAGGCGAACAGCAGGACTCCTGAAAGACAGCTCAGCATGACGATGCCGTTCGAGAACGCCAGCCGGTCGCCCTGGTTGGCGAGCTGGCGAGGCAGGAACTTGTCGCGGGCGATGATCGAGGCGAGACGGGGAAAATCCGAGAAGGCGGTGTTCGCCGCGAGCACGAGAATCATGGCCGTCGCGGCTTGGACCATGTAGTAGAAGGCGCCGCGCCCCCCCAGGATCGCCCTGTTGAGCTGCGAGATGACGGTTTCCTCGTGGCGCGGGACGATGTGGAACGCACCCGCGAGAAGCGTGACGCCCATGAAGAGCGTCACCGCACAGCCGGCCATGACCAGAAGCGTGATCGCCGCGTTCTTGGCCTCCGGAGGCTTGAACGCGGGGACCCCGTCCGAGATCGCCTCGATTCCCGTGAGCGCGGTGCATCCGTTCGCGAAGGCGCGAAGCACCAGGAAGATCGAGAGGGACGCCGCCTCCTCAGGGACGAAGATCGTCGAAGTAGCGGCGATCGGAGCGACGTCTCCGGTCACGAGCTTGTAGACCCCGACGAGCAGCAACATCGCCATACTGCCGAGGAAGAAGAACGTAGGAACCGAGAAGATGCGCCCGGACTCGCGGATGCCTCGCAAATTTCCGATCATGATCAGGGCGAGGAATCCGAGAGAGAGCTCCACCGTATTGACGTGCCATGCCGGAAAAGCGGACGTGACGGCCGCGACACCCGCCGCGATGCTGACGGCGACGGTCAATACGTAGTCGAGGAGCAGCGCCGCCGCCGCGACGAGTCCGGCGACGGTTCCGATGTTCTCGCGCGCGACCCGATAGGCTCCACCGCCCCCCGGATAGGCGTAGATCGTCTGCCGGTACGAGAACGCGATGACGAGCATCAGCCCCGCGATGACACAGCCGATCGGGGTGACAAGCCACAGCGACGCGGTCCCGGCGATCAACAGCGTGCGGAGGATTTCCTCGGTTGCGTACGCGACGGACGACAGGGCGTCCGAGGAGAGGATCGCGAGCCCGGTGGACTTCGTGTAGCGCTCGTGGTGAGCCTGGTTCGAGGGAATCGGTCTGCCCACGAGCAGGTGCTTGAGGGCACCGACGGCGAATCCAGGAGACACGCTTGACTACCCCCGTCCGCCACGTGGGCGGACCCGGCCGCGAGACGTTCTAGCAACCCACCCGTGGGCTGTCAATCGCTCCCTGCTAGACTCCCGGATTCGCTGGCCCTAGGGGGATCGCCTTGCTTCATTCGATCATCGACATCTTTTTGCACCTCGATCGCCACCTCGGGGATTTCGCGCAGGCGCACGGCTCTTCGACCTACGGATTCCTGTTCGCAATCGTATTCCTCGAGACAGGTTTGGTCGTGACCCCCTTCCTTCCCGGCGATTCGCTCTTGTTCGCTTGCGGGGCGCTCGCCGCGACCGGAGCGCTCGACCCGATCGCCCTTTTTGCGCTCCTCGCCGCCGCGGCCGTTCTCGGCGACACGGTGAACTACTCGATTGGCAAGGCGATAGGGCCCGCTGCGTTCACCGGAAAGATCCGTTTTCTGAAGCACGAGCACCTGATGCGCACGCACGCCTTTTACGAAAAGCACGGCGGGAAAACGATCTTCCTCGCGCGATTCGTACCGATCATCAGGACGTTCGCTCCGTTCGTCGCCGGCATCGCTACGATGTCGTATCCGCGATTCCTCGCCTACAACGTCGTCGGGGGCATCACGTGGGTCGGGGCCTGCCTGGCCGCCGGGTACGCGTTCGGCAACATCCCGGTCGTGAAGAACAACTTCTCGATCGTGATCCTGGCGATCGTCGCCGTCTCGATGCTCCCCCTCGTGATCGAGTATCTCCGGCACAAGAAGAAATAAAAATGGGGACAGTCCCCAT
>JANMVW010000203.1:0-2614 GCA_031393555.1 Acidobacteriota bacterium | reverse complement strand
CGCCAGTTGATGTCCGGCGGCCCGCCGACTTTCCGGAAGGAGGAACGCCTTTTCGAACCACTCTTTCGCCTCGCGCTTGTCGCCCGCGAAACGCAACGCGATCCCCAGATTGACCATCAGGGTCGGATTGCGCGGTTCATCGGCGAGGGCCTCCCGGAAAAACGACGCCGCCTCGGCGAACTTCCCGGATGCGAGCAAAGCCACGCCGCGGTTGTTCTTGGTCGTCATCGGCACCGCGTCGCTCGCCGCGAGATATCCCAAGCTTTGGAGTTTCTCGCGTAGCTCGCGCGACTCGCGATCATCGTCCGGCGGCGACTCGGAACTCGCGCGACGCACCGGATCGGCCGCGATGAAACTCACGCGATTCGAGGCGAGCCAATCGGGCGTCAGGGCGGTGCCCAGGACGCGCCCCGGCCACGACCTCGGAACCGGCTGATGGAATAGCGCGAGAATCGTCGGCGCGATGTCGTAGACGGAGGCCTCCTCGAGGCGAATCCCCTGCCTGACGCTCGGACCGCTCATCACGAACAGCCCAAAGCGCCGGTGCCAGTCTGCCGCCGCGCCGTGCCCGATTCGCGAGTCGGTCATGTTCGGACGTGAGGCGTCCGAGGCGAACCCGTGGTCGCTGAGAACGATGACGGTCCATCCCTCGCGCCCCTCGAGCAATCGACCGAGCATACGGTCGGCGTTCTCGTAGGTACGGTCCACCATGGAGTCAAATGACGCGAACCCGCGCGCATCGACGGTCGGAAGTTGAGGCGGTCGATAGGACATGAAAAGATGCGAAACGGTGTCGGTGCCTTCGAAGTAGACCGCCTCGAAGCTGGCCTTCTCGCGCTTGCGAAGCGCGAGCGCGACGTCGAGGTACGTTTTTCCCGCCGCGAGGAGCGTCCGGAACTCGTCGAGCCGCTGGCGCTCGTCGGCATCGAATGCGTCGGGTTGTTTCCGCGGGCCGTCGAGGTACGATTCCACCTCACTCCAGGGGATCGCGTCCGCAGGGACGATGAGCGGCCGCACGAGGTCGTAAGCCTCCGCCGGCCATGTTTTTCCCGCGGCCGACCGTGGATCGGAACTGTATCCAAATAGCTGGTACGCCACTCGGTCGGTGACCATGGTGCCGTTCACCCGATCCGCGGGCCAAGTCGCCCACCAGCCGGTCACACCGACGCGCACCCCGGCCTCCGACAGCAGTTCCCAGATCGCGGGAACCCGGCGGGCGCCCGAGGTGACCGGCTCGCTCACACCCGCCTCGGAAGGGGCCAGGAAGTCCATGACCCCGTGCCGCGCGGGCTCGACACCGGTTGCAATACTCGTCCAGATCACCGGCGACAGCATGGGAGTGATCGAGAGGAGGTTGGCCCGCACGCCATGACTCACGAGACGGAGGAGGTTCGGCATGCGGCCGGCCGCCATGAGAGGGTCGACGATCTTCCAGTCCGCACCGTCGAGCCCGACGACCAAAACCTTGACGTCGGGCGGAACCGGCGCGATCGCGCTCGCCGCGGCGAGATCGTCAAAGCCCTGAAGGTCGAGCGCGTCGAGCCTCGCCCCACGTGCGGCGAGTTCTTCGCCGAGCCGGCGTTTGAACCCGAGACGCCGCGTGGAGACCCCGCGTTCCTCGCGATCGGCGTCACTGAAAACCGTCGCCGCCGCACGGGTCGCGGAGAGCAGTATGCGCGTGAGCCCCCCGCCGGACGCGGCGGCGAGTTCCCGGACACGCTCCGGGAGCGCGGAAACGACGGCCGTCCCGACGAAGCCGTAGCGGCTCCCGTCGGTACCAGGAAGCAGCGCGTGCGCCGCGTCCGGTAGGGGAAGCTCCTCGGGGCCTCGCGAAAAAACGGCCAGACGGAACAGCCCTGGGGGCGCGACGATGATCCGACCGTGGTCGCCGACCCGCATCCCGTCTCGCAAGAGCGGCCCGGTCAAAACACCGAAGTGCGTGGCGGGGTCGAGCCGGTGGGCCCCGGAAACAACCCACGCCGCCGCGGCTAAGCCGGCCATCGCTGCGATGACCCGACGATTCTTGCGGCCCTCAAGCCGACCGCGCTTGGCGCTCACGGGGTTGACTCGCCGGCCCTACGCGCCGCCGCTCCACGAGGCGAGGTAACGCTTTTGCTCGGGCGTGAGCTCATCGATGCGCACGCCGAGACTTTTCAGTTTGAGCGCGGCCACGCGCTGATCGATGTCCTTGGGGACCGACAAAACGGCAGCGTCGAGGTGTCCGGCGCGCGCGACGAGGAACTCCACCGACAGGCACTGATTGGCAAAACTCATATCCAGGATCGTCGCGGGATGACCCTCGCCCGTGGCGAGATTGACGATCTTTCCGCCGGCGAACAGGTGAATCCTGCGGCCGTCGGCGAGTTCGAACTCTTCCACGAGGTCGCGCACCGCGCGATGTGCGACGGCCGTCCGAGCGAGTGCGGCGACATCGATCTCGACGTCGTAGTGACCTGCGTTCGCCACGAGCGCGTTGTCGGGCATGACCCCGAAATGGTCCGCGCCGATCACGCTCGAGCTTCCGGTCGCGGTGATGAACATCTGGCCTTCCTTGGCCGCGTCGTTCATCGGCAGCACGCGGAAACCGTCCATGCAGGCCTCGAGCGCCGCCACC
>JANMVW010000193.1:0-9938 GCA_031393555.1 Acidobacteriota bacterium | reverse complement strand
CGCGCGCCGCAACGAAGGCCGTGGATCTCGACGGCAACGCGGCAAACGGCGCCGAGAGCCAGTGCGACCTGAACGTCCTCCAGACGTTTCCCGTCATGATCGAAAACAAAGTCACCAACAAATCTGGAGGCGATGCGTTCGGCTTCTCGTGGCCGTCCGCGGGCCCCGGCGGATTCACCTCGAGCGTCACCGCCGGTACCACGGGAGGTGTCGGCGCGAAGTGGGTCTGGACGACGAACCAGTCGATCTTTTCGTATACCGGAAGCAGTTGTGCCAACGACGTCTGTTTCATGAAAACAAGCGGCCCCGATCCCATTGGGAGCACGTGCAGCCTCGCGTGCCTCGCCGACGCAACCTCGGTCACCATCACCAAGGGCGCCACGGCGGGCACCGTCGTCCTCAACTGGACGGGAGGCCAGGGCACGTTCACGGTCTATCGAGCGACGAGCAAGACCGGAGTCGTCGCGACGGCGAACGCCGTCGGGACGTCCGATGCGCTCAGCTACACGGACACGCCACCCGCCGATGCCACCGTCTACTACGTCGTTCGCGGCGTCGATTGCACCACGCGCAAAGAGTGCACGACCGACGCCGACTGCGTCTCGGCGACCGAAGGCACGTGCGTCAGCCGAGGGCCCTTCGGCGTCCCCGGACGCTCGCTCTACTCGACCAACGTGACGGTCTCTGCCGCGTCCCTTACCTCGAGCCTGATCACCTTCTTCAGCCCACCGACGGAAGTGTTCCGTGCAACCTCGACAGCCGGCGCGGGAGGCGTCGCTGAAACGGTGACGAACTCCGGCACGTCCCCTGTCACCGTCACGACCGCCGCCTATCCGCCGGGCTGTTGTCCCGCCGATCCCAGCGTTCCCCACCAATTGAGGTGCGGGGAGACCTGCGTCGATTACCTCAACGACCCGGGTAACTGCGGAGCGTGCGGAAACGTCTGCGGCGACGGGGAGTGCTGTTCAAACGGAAGCTGCGTTTCGCTGTGCGCCGTTTCCGACCTGTGGTGCAACGGAGCGTGCGCCGACGTCCTGGACGACAGCAACAACTGTGGCGGCTGCGGCACCATCTGCGGCGACGGCACCTGCTGCAACAACGGGACCTGCGATTCGTTGTGCGACGAAGGGCGCGTGTGGTGCGACAACCAGTGCGTCGACTTCGCAAACGACAGCGGCAGTTGCGGTAGCTGCGGCACGCCCTGCGGCGACGGCACCTGCTGCCACGGCGGATCGTGCGTATCGGTCTGCCCCGAAGGTCAGGTGTGGTGCCAAACGGCGTGCGTCGACTTCAGAAACGACAGCACCAGCTGCGGAGCGTGCGGTAACGCCTGCGGCGAAGGCACCTGCTGCAACAACGGCGCTTGCGAATCGTTCTGCACCGCGGGTCAAGTGCTCTGCGGGACGGCGTGCGTCGACTTCGACAACGACAGCGCCAACTGCGGCGCCTGCGGCAACGCCTGCGGCGAAGGCTCCTGCTGCAACGACGGAGCCTGCGAGTCCTTCTGCCCCGCCGGACAAATACTCTGCGGAACCCAGTGCGTCGAGTTTAACAACGACAGCGCCAACTGCGGCGCCTGCGGCAACGCTTGCGGCGAAGGCTCGTGCTGCAACGGCGGGACATGCGAGGGCTTCTGCCCCACCGGACAAATACTCTGCGGAACCCAGTGCGTTGAGTTCGACAACGACAGCGCCAATTGCGGCGCGTGCGGCAATACCTGCGGCGAAGGCTCGTGCTGCAACGGCGGGACCTGCGAGGGCTTCTGCCCCGCCGGACAGGTGCTCTGCGGGACCCAGTGCGTCGACTTCGATAACGACAGTGCCAACTGCGGCGGCTGCGGAGTCGCCTGCACAGCAGGCTCGTGCTGCAACGGCGGGACCTGCGAGGGCTTCTGCCCCGAAGGCCAGGTGCTCTTCGGTTCGCTGTGCATCGACCTCAATAACGACAGCGGCAACTGCGGCGCCTATGGCACGATCTGCGCGGAGGGCACCTGCTGCAACGGCGGGGCGTGTGTGAGCGAGTGCCCCGCGGGGCGCACATACTGCCACGGCATGTGCGTCGACCTTCAGAGCGATTCGAACAACTGCGGGAGCTGCGGCCACACCTGCGGGAATACCGGGCTCGCCGAAAACGACACCGAGTGCCGTCACGGGCAGTGCGAGCGAGTCGCCGTCTTCGACCCGTCCCACCAGTCGGACCCGATTCCAGCCTTCTGCCCGAACTCAACTCCCTCGGAACCGACACTCGGCGAATGCCACAACGCGACGCCCACGTACCCGACGCCCGGCTATTGCCACAACGCGACACCCTCGGATCCGACGCCCGGCTATTGCCACAACGCGACGCCCTCGGAACCGACGCCCGGCTTCTGCCATAACTCCACCCCCACCGACCCGACTCCCGGCTACTGTCACAATGCGACGCCCTCGGATCCAATCCCGGGTTCGTGCCCGAACACGACGCCCTCGTCGCCCCTCCCGGGCTACTGCCAGAACACCCATCCGTCGCCCGGCCCTTCGGCCGGCGTCTGCCCTGAGGGCGGTTCACCGGCCCTGATCGAGGGGGACACCGCAACGTGCACGGTCCCCGAGACCACGACGACGATCCCGCCCGGCGGATCGTCGACGACCTGCAGCCAGGGCGGGGTACTCTACAAAGAGGTTGCCACGAAGATCATCGTGTGCGGCGACGGCATCCCCGGCGTCAACGGCCTGTGCGGCAACACCTCCACGAAGGTCACCACGGGCACGTTCAACCGGCTGGTGGCCGACCCGACGATCACTGTCGGAAACGCGTTCGTCACGCCCTACGCCGTGCGCGTCGTCGCGGACACCAGCAACGACGGCCTGATCGAGCCAGGCGAAACCGCCAGCCTCATCATCGAAGCCTTGAACGCGGGACCCATGAACATCACGGACGTCAGCGCGACCCTCACCGCCACGGCCATCGATCTGACCGACGACGGAGTGGTGAATCCCGTCGGCATCACGGTGAGTACCGCTTCGGTCGCCTACGGGACGATCCTCGGTACGCCGGTGTCGACGAACTGCTCGGCGCCTGCACCGCAGCCGGCGTCAAACGTCACGGTCTTCCAGATCACCGTGCCCACCAGCCACCCCGGCGATACCAGCCACCCGATGAACCTGACGGTCAACGGAACGGTCAACGGCGGCCCGTTCAGCATGAGCGTTCCGATCGTGATCGGCATCGCCGACAAGTGCGACTACGCCGCCCACTCGCGCGACTTCGACGGCGTCGACGGAATGTCGAGCCCGATGCGCAAACTGGTGCCTAACGGCGAGCCCGTGCCGATGGCAGGTCCGTTCACGGCCGGAACCACCCGCCCGTTGAAACTGAGGGTGCTGTGCGGCGGCGCCAACCTGACCACCACGGACGTCGACGCGCCGGAGATCATCGGGCTCAGCGAAGCGACCCGGGGCGAACTCAACATCAAGGCGCTCAACCTGAACTCCGACAGCACGAACAACCCGAACGATCCGTTCTTCCGCTTCAACAATAGTCTGAGCGGAGGGCAGTGGTCCTACAGCATGCGCACGTCTTTGATTGGGACGGGCACGTTCACGCTCAGGATTAGGATCGCGGGCCGCAAAGAGTACGTCACCGGTTTCGTCCTCCGTTAGACTGAGACCGCATTCGCAAAGAATCGACGCCGCCCGCCTTCGGGGGCGGCGTCACCGCTCCGAGGGGGAACAATGAAGGTGTCTCAACGCGCTACCCAAGGTGAGCTACGCACGAGGGCGCTGGTCGCCCTCGTTGCATTTTTGGCGTCCGCCACTTTTTCGGCGCGCGCGGCCGATGCGGGACTTGCAAAGGTCACCGCGATCCAGAACTCGGTCGAGACGAAGCCCTCGGCCGCGACGGCGTGGAAGCCCTCGATCGAGGGACAGTCGTTGGCGGCGAAGGACCGCATCCGCACCGGTCCCGCCAGCCGGGCGTCCCTCTTGTATTCCGACCAGACGCTCCACCGGCTGAACGAAAAGAGCGAGGTCGAGATCGTGGCGCCGGATTCGGGCGGAAGCGGGATCGTCAAGATCCTCTCGGGTCAGAGTTATTTCATCAGCCGCACACCGAAAGACTTCGGACGCGTTCAGACGCCGACCGTCACCGCGGCGATCAAGGGGACGGAGTTTTCCGTGGGTGTCGCCGACGACGGCACGACGATCGTCACGATGATCGAAGGGACCGTCGCTGCGTCCAACGAGTTCGGCTCGGTCACCGTGACCGCGGGCGAAGAGGCCGTGACGCAACCAGGAAAGGCCCCCCAACGGCGCATCATCGTCCGGCCGCGCGACGCCGTGCAGTGGTCGCTGTACTACCCGTCGGTCGTCGGTGGGGCGGACGCGGAGCGCCTGAAGGGGATGGGCGCCGCGGGCGACCGGCTCTCCCGCGCGGCTTCGGATCTGTCCACGGGGCAGATCGACTCCGCGCGCACGTTGATCGATGACGCTCGCACCGCCGATCCTAAAAATCCGGTCGCGTTGGCGCTCGCGTCGGTCGTAGCCCTCGCAAACGATCGTCGCGACGAGGCCCGAATCCTCGCGGACCAGGCTTTGGCGGCCGACGCGACGTCGCCTTCCGCGCTTCTCGCCGGCTCGTTCGTGGCCCAAGCGGATTTCGACCTCGCCCGCGCCGGCCAGCTCGCCGAAAAGGCGGCGGCGCTCGACCCCGCCAACGCGGAGGCCGAGGCCCGGGTCGCCGAACTTCGGCTCGCCCAAGGCGATCACGCCGGCGCGCGCAAGGCCGCCGACGCCGCGATCAGCCGCCAGCCCGGCAATGCCCGCGCCAATACCGTGCTCGGCTTCGTCCATCTCGTCGCTTACGAAACGAAAGAGGCGTCCGCCTCGTTCGACAGGGCCGTGCAGGCCGACGCCGGCTTCCCGCTGGCTCACGCGGGGCGCGGCATCGCAAGGTTTCGTCTGGGCGACCTCGACGCAGGCCGTGAAGAGCTCCAAACCGCCGTCATGCTCGATCCGGCGGAGTCCCTTTACCGGTCGTACCTCGGCAAGGCCTACTACGAGCAGTACCGGTCGAAGGACGCCGGCAAGGAGTTCGCCGCCGCCAAGGACCTCGACCCGAAAGACCCGACGCCGTGGCTGTACGCGGCGATCCTCTTGCAGACCGAAAATCGCCCCGTCGAGGCCTTGGAGAACCTGAACGCCGCCATCAAGCGAAACGACAACCGCGCGGTCTACCGCTCGCGCCTGCTCCTCGACGAGGACCGCGCCGTCCGCTCGACCGACCTGGCCAGGATCTACACGGACCTGGGCTTCGAATCTCTGGGACTCGTGTCCGCGCGCCGCAGCGCGGACCAGAGCCAGTCCAATTACTCGAGCCACCTCTTCCTCGCCGGGAACTACCGGCAGCTCCCCGGCTTCGCCTCGTCGTTCCTCAGCGAGACCCTCCAGGCGCGGATCTACCAGCCGGTCGGCGTGAACTCGGTGCGCCGCGACTCGCAAGGCGGCCTGGTCGGACTCAACGAATACACCGCGCTGTTCGACCGTCCCCGGGCCCGCGGCTACGTCACCGGCTCGTACGGCATGACCGACACCGATCTGAGCTCATACGACCCCGGATGCGGCATCCCCTGTAACGATTACGTGGGGATCGACCACAGCAACACGTGGAACGGCGATCTGACCGGCACCTATCATAACGACCGTTTCTCCGTGAAGGTCGAGGCAAAGGCATACAGCGACGACGGTTTCCGCAAGAACAACGCGCAGGACGGGACTGTCTACTCGGCATTCGTCGAGGGCGCCGTAAGCGCGCGTGACACGATCCAGTTCAACGCTATCGTCGCCAATCGCACGAGCGGCGATCTTCCTTTGCGCGATGTCCCCTTCTTGATCTTCCCGGAACAGTTCGACACCAACGAATTGAACTTCGGTCTGGGTTGGCACCGCTCGTTCTCGCCCGGGACCGACCTTGCGGTGTCTGCGATCTGGAACAAGACCGATCAGACAGGAACATTTCTCGACGCATCGTTCTCGCCGACGTCTGTCTCGGCCAAGGCCACGCTCACCGGCCCGCAGATCGAGGCCCAGTTCGTCCACCGCGTGGGCCGGTACGGCTGGATCGCCGGCGCCGGCGCGTTCGACGGGACGCTCGAGGCCAAGTCTTCGGCTCCGACGACCACCCTCAAGGGAGACGAGCTCTACGGAAACGCCTACGGCTACCTGAAGGTGTCGGGCCTGGGCCCGGTCGAGCTGGTCGGCGGCCTGGCCGTCGAGAGCGTCGACTCGCCGGTCGGCCTCCTCGCGCCGCGCGACTCGAACATCAAGACGAGCGACGTCCGGTACCAGAACACCCAGGTGAGCCCGAAGTTCGGACTGACCGCGACGTACCCCGAGGCCGGACTCACCCTGCGCGCCGCGGCGTTCTCCCGGTTGGCCCCCTCCATCGGGCGCCTCCAGTCCTTGGAGCCGACCCAGGTGTCCGGCTTCAACCAGTTCTACGAGGACGTCGGCGGCACCGAGTCTTGGAACTACGGCGTCGGGTTCGACCAGCAGTTCCTCTCGAAGATCTTCTTCGGCGGTTCGTGGATCATCCGCCACCTCGACGTGCCGGAAGCCACTTGCATCAACCCGAATCAATTCTCCGGCTGCGGGTCCCAGGAGGGCACCGAGCTTGCGATCAAAAACTCCAAGGGTGATCTCGCATCGGCCTATTTCAACGTGTTGATCGGCAAGTACCTCGCGGGGTCGATCAACTGGGAACTCGACCAACGCAGCTTCAACACGACGCAGGTCTCGAATCTGCCGTTCTTCCAGAATTACGTAAAGACCGAGCGTTACCACCCGCAGGTGCGCGTCTTTCTCCCGATCGGCTTTTTCGCCGCAGTCGGGGGAACCTATCGCACGCAGCGTGTCGACGAGACCGACGATCTCACGATTGCGGTCACGCGGGTTGAGCGACCGAAGTTTTGGACGATGGACGCGGAAGTCGGCTGGAGGCTCCCGAAGCGGCTCGGGTTCGTGACCCTCACGGGAACGAATCTCACCGATCGTGAGTTCGATTTCTACCTGCAGTCCCTTCAGGAGCAGGTGATCCCGGCGCGGCGTGTCGACTTGAGAGCGGACTTCCAGTTCTGATGAGTCCCTGGCGGCGGCTCCGCCGGACCCGGTCCGCGATCCTCCTGGCTCTGATCCCGGGGCTGCTCGGGATCGCGATGACGTACTGGGCGCCGGCGGTGAATTTCGAGCGACGCAGCGGGCTCGACACGTTGTTCAGCCTGCGGGGGGTCAGAACGCCGCCGCCCGAGGTCTGCGTCGTCGCCATCGACGACGACTCCTACGACGTCATCGGGCGTGATAAGTCGCTCGCCTGGGAGCGTTCTCGTCACGCCGAGTTGATCCGGACTCTCCGGAAAGAAGGAGCCAAAGCCGTCGCGTTCGACGTGCTCTTTCTCGATCCGGGGGCCGACCCCGAAGTCGACGCCGCGTTCGCGTCCGCTCTCGCCGACGCGGGGAACGTCGTTCTGGGCGCGACGGTCGTCATCACCGAAGACCCCCTCTTCAACCAGTCTCAGATCCAGGAGCCTTACGAACCGTTCGCGAAGGCGGCAGCCCGGGTCGCGGACGTCAGCCTCCCGACCGACACCGACGGCGTCATCCGTTACGCGTGGCCGGCGCGCGAGGGGGGCGGTCCCGGCCTGGCGTTGGCGGCCTACGAGTTGGCCACGGGAGACACCTCGCAACAAACGTCGGACACGCGTTTCCTCGACTATTATGGGCCGGCACGCACGATCAAGACCGTGTCGATCTACCAGGCGTTGGACCCGAAGCAGTACCTCCCCCCAGGGTTCTTCAAAGACAAGATCGTGTTCGTCGGCGCTTCGCAGGATGCCGCCCCCGGACTCGTTCCCAAGGACGCGTTCCTGACGCCGTTTCGAGGCCGGACCACATTCGGCGTCGAGATCCACGCCGCTCTCGCGGCGAACTTCCTCGAACATCGCCAGATCAAGATCCTCGACCGCGGGCTCGAGTTCGCGCTCCTCCTTCTCCTCCCACTTATCGCTTCGTTGACGTTCATGGCCCTGAGGCCACTGGCGGGGGGCGCCGCCTTCGTTTTGATGCTGGCCGGGCCCTGGGTGATGGCGTACTTCACCTTCACCCAGTCGAATCTCTGGCTCCCGGTCGTGATCCCCTCCACGGTCCAGCTTCCGATGTCTTACGGCTTGAGCCTGATCTGGTACTACCTGACGACGGTGCGCGACCGCGAGAAGATCAAGCGCGCGTTCGGGCTTTACCTCTCACCCGAGATGATCCGGCGGATCGCGCAGGATCCCGACGCGGTCAACCTGGGCGGCCAGGAGCTCGTCGGCACCGCCGTCTTCACCGACATCAAGGGGTTCACGTCGATCGCCGAAGGGATGAGCGCCCCCGACACCGCGGCGATGTTGAACGCGTACTTTTCGGACGCCACGCGGCACGTGTTCGACGCGGGCGGCACGCTCATCAAGTACATCGGAGACGCCGTGTTCGCGATCTGGGGCGCGCCGATCCGCCGCGACGACCACGCGACCCAGGCTTGCGTCGCGGCGCTCGCGCTGGCCCGCGCTCAAGAAGCGGTGGGCCCCGATGCGGGCCCGGTTGCGAGCCTGGTGACGCGGATCGGCGTCCACACCGGCCCGATGCTCGTCGGGAACCTCGGCTCGGCGCAGCGGTTCGACTACACGGCGATCGGCGACGCCGTGAACCTCGCCTCGCGCATCGAGGGGCTGAACAAGGCGTTCGGCACGTTGGCACTCGCGAGCGGCGAGGCGATCGCCGCCACCGACGGGAGGTTCATCACGCGCTCGCTCGGACGCTCGCGGGTCGTCGGTCGCCACGAGCCGGTCGAGCTGCACGAGCTGATCGCAACCCGCGACGAAACGGGGCGGTCCGACGCGGCGCTGCTCGACGCGTTTGCGGCGGCCCGGACTGATTTCGAGGCGGGGCGGTTCGAGCAGGCGACGGTGGGATTCCGCGCGGCCCTCGCGATCACCGGCGGCAAGGACGGGCCGTCGGCGTTCTTCCTCAAGTACGCGGAGCGTCTCGCCGCCGCACCGCCCCCGTCGTGGGATGGGGTCGTCGTCTTCGAATCGAAGTAAGCCTGACGCGGCACCCGGGCCTGCTCAGTACAGCCCCATCTTCGTCAGGATCTGCTTCGTGATGTCGCGCGCGATCCAACCGGACGGACGGTCGTCGGCGGAGGGAACGCGGTCGGTGTAGCTGGTCACGAACACGTACTCGCGATCGCCGCGGGAGACGTGCCCGACGAACCAGCCGATCCATCGGGAGGCTTTTCCGTCGGGCCCGCCCGCATCCGCGCGGCCCGTGCCCGTCTTGCCGTGGAGCGTCCATCCCGACGCCGACTTATCGACGAAGGTGATCTTCTTCGTCATGGCGAAGGCGTGCTTCGAGACCGGCAGGTCCTCTCGCCAGAACCGCCGCCAGAAGACCACCTGCTCGTCGGGCGAGATCGCGAGCGAGGAGCTGAGCCAGGCGATCGTGAGGCCGCCCGTCATGTCCTGGTTCCCGTAGTCGAAACGCGAGAGGTACGCCTTGACCCTGTCCATTCCGAGGAGCGGCGTCAGCCGTTGCGAAAACCAGACCACCGAGTTCTGCATCCAGGTCGCCGCCGTCTGGTCGCGATTCCAGACGTCGCGCGAGGCCTTCGTGCCGTCCCACGTCATCGATGAGTTCTCGTCGGCGAGGATCCCCGCGTCGAACGCCATGAGCGACAACGGGACCTTGAAGGTCGAGCAGGGCGAGGTGCGCTCGGCACAGCGGCGGGCATTGGAGCGCACGATGCGCTTGCTCGTTTTGAGGTCGTAGAGCTCGAAACAGCCGTCGCGCCCGGCGAACAACTCTGCGAATTCCGGCTCGCCGGCCTGTGCGGGCGCCGTCAGCGAGACGACGGCGACCAGCCCGAGG
>JANMVW010000175.1:0-4510 GCA_031393555.1 Acidobacteriota bacterium | reverse complement strand
CCTATTTCGCGGCAGCGGCCATTGCGGAGAGCTTGGCCAGCGCGGTTTCGGAGCGCAGCGCGCGCAATCCGCCATCGGGCACGGCCCAGAGCTGATCCCGCGGGAGGATCCGCCTCACGATCGCGAGCCGCTCGCGGATCTCGTCTTCGGTCTCGATGCGGGAGTCGAGCACGTCG
This sequence comes from Acidobacteriota bacterium, assembly GCA_031393555.1. GTDB lineage: Bacteria > Acidobacteriota > Polarisedimenticolia > Polarisedimenticolales > DASRJG01 > DASRJG01. The sequence goes on along the minus strand of JANMVW010000175.1, from coordinate 4,334 downwards.
ATCACGCCGATCCCCACGTAGCGGTCCTCGGGAAGAGCCCGCGCGAATTGCGACAGGCCCTCGTATCCGCTGTGCGCGCCGGCCACGAGAAGCCCGTTCGCGGGGAGCGCGGCGAGCTGAGCACCGAGAGTCTCCAAATCGGCGTAGCCCAGATAGAGCCACACGCGCGACCGACCGCGAAGCGGCTCCATCACGCGCTCCAAAGCCTCGTGCATCAGCGCGAGCTCCGCGGGCCGCGCGCCGGCGCTGGGCTCGTCCAGTTGGATCTCGGCCGCGCCTGCTGCGGCGAGTTCCGCCGCCTCGTCGCGGACGATCTCGGCAAACGCGAGACAGACCTCGCGCCGCGAACCATAGTGCTCGTCGAACGAACCATCCATCAGCGAGTAGGGTCCCGGCAACACGGCCTTGACCGCCCCCCGCGCCGCGTCGCGCGCGAACCGCCACCTGTCGACGGTCGTGGACGCGGTGCGCGCCAAGGGCCCCGTGATTTTGGGCCGGCGGACGTAGCGGTCGCCGTAGACCCTCACCCAGCCGTTCATCTCGACGCCGGAGAGGCGCTCGGCGAACGTCGTGATCGGATCGGCGCGGTCCATCTCGCCGTCGACCAGGAGGTGGATCCCCAACTCGTCCTGGAACGTCAGGGCGCGCCGCGTGGCCTCGTCCTCGACCTGCCGCAGCGCGGCGGCGTCGATCTCGCCTTCCGAAAATCGCCGCCGCGCCTCGTGCAACGCGGGCGGTTTCGGGAACGACCCGATCGAGGAGGTCAGGAGCGCCATCGCCACTCCTTCTGAAGCTTCTCGCGCAGATAGCGGCTCTGCAGCAACTTGTCGAACGCCGCGTGGCGGGGGATCAACTCGAGCCCGCACTGCGGTCCGACCATCACGTCCCGGGCCATCAGAATCTCCCGGTAGGACGCGATACCTTCGGCGATCTCGACGGCCGATTCGATCCGCGTGGTGCGCGCGTCGAACAACCCCAGATGAAGCCCCCGGCCGTCGGGAAGCCTGGCGAGCAGCGGCCAATTGCCCGGGCCGTCGATCATGTCGAGGCCGAGATGCGTCCCCGGCAGATGGGCGAGCTCGCCGGCAAGCGGCGCGAGGTCGCCGAAGTACGTCGAGAGGATGGTGGTCGCGCTCGGGCCGGCCGCGGCGAACACCAGGGCCGCCGTTTCCGCCACGAGCGCCGCGTCTTCGGGATGGCGGCACAGCATCGGCTCGTCGAGCTGAACGATCGTCACCCCCGCGGCAGAAAGATCGCGCACCTCGTCGGCGAGCGCGCCGGCGAACGCCCGGGCGAGCGCGTCCCGGTCGCCGTAGCACCGGTCGCGCGCCACCCAGGACAACGTGACCGGACCGGGGAGCGCGACCTTCAACGCCTTCGGCCGGACATCGAGCGCATGCTGCGCGTCTCTGACGAGCATCGGCGCCGGGCGGGAGATCGATCCTTCGACCACGGGCCTGCGGTCGTACAGTCCGGTTTCGAACCAGCGCATGAGACCGTCGAGACGTACGCCGCCGAGGCGGGAAGCGACGTGCGAGAACGGACCGCTCCAACGCACCTGGCCGTCCGTCACCACGTCCACGAACGCCCGGCTCTGCTCGGCGACCATCATGGCGGCGACTTCGTCCTCGACGATCTGCACGGCCGCGTCGTCGGCCCGCCCGGCCTCGCGCTCGCGCGCGATCAGCCGAAGCTCCTGGTCCCACGGCGAGTCGCCGATCCGCGGGTAGGACGAATGATTGGCGGATCGGATCAAGGGAGGGCCTCCGGGGGGACCCTTTCTACTTCAGGACGGTATACTGCGCAATCCGATTCTCCCCTCTCCTTACCGGAGTGACCCATGTCGAAGCAGGTCGCGATCATCGGCGCCGGTCCCGGAGGTCTGGCATCGGCCATGCTCCTCGCCAAGGCCGGAGCCTCGGTCACGGTGTACGAGAGCGGCGCGCGCGTGGGCGGGAGGACTTCGTCGATCGAAAGCGGCGGATTCCGCTTCGACGTCGGCCCGACCTTCTTCCTGTATCCGCGCGTGCTCGACGAGATTTACGCCGCCGCCGGGTTCGATCTGAAGCGCGAGGTGCCGATGACGCGCCTCGACCCGCAATACCGCCTCGTCTTCGGCGCGGGCGGCGAACTCCTGGCGACGCCCGACATCCCACGCATGGAACGCGCCATCGCCGCGATCTCTCCCAAAGACGCCCCGTCGTTCCGCCGGTTCCTCGACGACAACCGGGCCAAGCTCGAGTTGTTCAAGCCCTGCCTCGAAACGCCCTACCTCGGGTGGAAGGATGTCTTGACGCCCCGGATGCTCGGGACGCTGCCGGGGCTCAAGCCCTGGGCCACGCTCGATCAGGATCTGCGCTCGTACTTCAAGGACGAGAGGGTGCGGCTGTCGTTTTCGTTCCAGTCGAAGTACCTGGGGATGTCGCCGTTCACTTGCCCGAGCCTCTTTTCGATCTTGTCGTTTCTCGAGTACGAGTACGGCGTCTTCCATCCCACGGGAGGGTGCGGAGCCGTCACCGAGAACATGGCTCGCTGCGCGGAGGCGCTCGGCGTGCGCATCGCGACGGAGACCCCCGTACGCGAGATCGTGTTCGAAGGGCGCAAAGCCACCGGCGTGCGCACCGACCAGGGCGTCGCCCCGGCCGACGCGATCGTCATCAATGCGGACTTCGCCCGCGCCATGACCCGCTTGATCCCCGACCGCCTCCGCCGCCGCTGGACGAACGCCAAGATCGGCCGCAAGCGTTTCTCCTGCTCGACGTTCATGCTCTATCTGGGGATCGAAGGGACGCACGACCTCCCCCACCACAACATCTACATCTCGAAGGACTACGAGCGGAACCTCAGGGAAATCGAGCGCGACCACGTCTTGTCCGGCGACCCGTCGGTCTACGTCCAAAACGCGGGGGTCACCGACCGCTCGCTCGCCCCCAACGGTCACAGCACGGTGTACGTCCTCGTCCCCGTCACGCACCAGCACGCGAACGTCGACTGGGCGAAAGAGCGCGAGCGCTTCCGGGCGGTCGCCCTGAAGCAGATCGCGCACCTGGGGTTCAAGGACCTCGAAACGCGCATCCGTTTCGAGCGCGTCGTGACTCCGGCGGATTGGGACACGTCGGCGCAGATCCACTTGGGCGCCACGTTCAACCTCGCCCACTCGTTTTCGCAGATGCTGCACCTGCGCCCGCGCAACCGCTTCGAGGACGTGGACGGCGTCTACCTCGTCGGCGGCGGCACGCACCCCGGGAGCGGATTGCCGGTGATCTTCGAATCGGCGCGCATCACCTCGCGACTCCTCCTCGACGATTTCGGCCTCGCCCCCGCGTGGATCGGTGCCCTACCGTCGACCCGCCTCGCCGAGGCCGCCGGATGATCCCACTCGCCACCCGCCTCGCGATCCTGCGGCGCTTCCGCCACCTCCTCGCGGACGAAGCCGAGGCGTTCGCCGCGGCGGCTTCGGGGCAGCTCCAGACTCCCGTTCCGGAGGGACTGATCGGCGAGGTTCTCCCTCTGGCGGATGCCTGCCTTTTCCTGGAACGCGAGGCGGAAGCGATCCTCGCGCCGCGCCGGAGGGGAAGCGCGGGACGGCCCCTCTGGCTGTTCGGCGTCGACCTCGAGATTCGAAGGGAGCCGCTCGGCACCGTCCTGATCATCGGCGCTTACAACTACCCGCTCCTGCTGACCGGGGTCCAGACGATCCAGGCGTTGGTCGCGGGGAACACCGTGCTTTTGAAACCGGGCCGGGGCGGAAGTGCCGCGGCCACGGCGCTGGCGTCCGGCCTCGCGCGCGCGGGCCTGCCCGCGAACCTCCTCACGGTTCTCGAGGAGGATCCGGACGCGGCGCGCCGGGCGATCGCCGCGGGCGTCGACAAGGTCGTGCTCACCGGCTCGGCGACGACCGGGCGGGCGGTGATGGCGGAGCTGGCCAAGCACGGCACGCCCTCGGTCATGGAACTCTCCGGGTGCGACGCGTGCCTCGTCCTCGAAGGGGCCGACCTCGACCTCGTCGCGCGCGCCCTCGCGTTTGGGCTCCGCTTCAAAGGGAGCGCCACCTGCATCGCGCCGCGCCGGGTGCTGGCGAAACGGGCGACGATCGCCATCCTCGAAGCCAAGCTGACGGACGCCGCGCGCGCGATCCCGCCGCGACGGGTCGATCCGGAGATGGCGGCGCGCGTCAAGCAACTCGTCGACGATGCCGTCGCTTCCGGGGCTCGCCTCGCTTCGGGTCGGGCCGACGGCGGCACATCGATGCCGGTGCTCGTCGTCGCCAACGCCCGCGCCGGGATGCCTCTCTTGACCGAGGATCTTTTCGCTCCGGTGATCTCGCTCATCCC
>JANMVW010000158.1:0-4478 GCA_031393555.1 Acidobacteriota bacterium | reverse complement strand
CGCGTCCATCGAGCGGGAATAGCTCAGTTGGTAGAGCATCAGCTTCCCAAGCTGAGGGTCGAGGGTTCGAGTCCCTTTTCCCGCTCCAAAAACCTCAGAACCGCAACGAAAACCGAGGTCGCCGCCAGGCGGCCTTTTCGTTGCCGCCAAAGGACATCGGAGGGGTCATCGCTTCCAGCGCGAGCTGGCGCCCCGTTGGGCGTTCCTTGGTGGCGTGGCCCGCGGGGGACGGAAGGGCCTATACTTGCGCATCGACCGAAGGGTGTGCGACCCCGTGGCTGTACACTCCTCGGATCGTGGAGGCGCCCGTACCATGACCGATTTCCTGTTCGCTCGACCCAGCTTCATCGGCGGGATGGCTCGCATTTTGGATCTTGGCGGCGCATTCGACGCGTACAACGTCAGTCTGACAGAGCAGATTGCCGACGCCCGGGCGATGCTCGCGGATTGGGCGGCGGTCGGGAATGACATCAGGGACGCCGCCGACAAGGTCGCTTCCGAGCACGTCACAGGCTCCGACGACGTCGCATAGGACGCAGGGCGGATCTTGTCTCGTAAGAACCGAGCGCTCGCCAACCATACGGGTCGATCGCTCACCCTCACGGCGCAGCGGTATCGCTTCTCGGGGCCGCTTCCAGCGCCGGAAGTCCTTCGCAAGTACGACGAGATCGTTCCCGGCGCAGCGGAACGGATCATTCGCATGGCGGAAGAACAGTCGGTGCACCGCCGTCGGCTTGAGCAGGCGGTCGTCGTCGGGGACATTGCGTTGGCTCGTCGCGGTTCGATATTCGCGTTCATCTTGGCTATCGGCGTGATCGTCGGCGGATTCGCGCTGATCGCGACGGGCAAAGATGCGTACGGGATCGCGGCGATCTTCGCATCGCTTGCCTCGCTTGCCGGCGTGTTCGTCTACGGCCGACGGCGCAAATCGAAAGACCTCGAGGCAAATCGAGAAGCGATCTCCGGGCTCGAGTCCCGCGGCTCCGATGGGGAGTGAGCCGGGGTTACGGGCCTTGACGCATTCGGCTCACGTGCCTATGTTCTGGCCAGCATGGCCGCCGCCGGGTTTCACTCGCTGACTGTCGGCGACTTGAGCGCGCTTCGAGTTCCTGCATTCCAACTCTCGAAGACGCGCGGAGCGAACCTGGACGGCCTAGAAGAGGTCGTTCGACGCCAAACAGCGGCAGACGTAACCAGGTCGCTTTGGATTGCCGGCAGCTTTCTGACGCAAAAGATCGAGTCAGGAGAAGGGGATTCCTTGCTGTCGTTTGAATGCGCGGCTGAAGCGGCAAGAGTGACGCGGACGTAGGAGAATCCGATGCGCGTGGTTCCCATCCTCGTGATCTTCCTTGCGACGATGACTCTCAAGGCGTTGGGCCAAACCCACCCTCCGTCGCCGGACCCTAATGAGGCGGCCGGGATGGTGACCGTCGAAAACTCCGATTACGCGACCCTATTGGGCGTCGTGTGGGTGGAAGGCCACGCGTTTCAGGTGGCGGCTTCCGGCGAATTTCAGGTTTCGATGAGCCTGACCACCGGCGACTACTTCGAGGGCACTCTCTTCATCACAAACAATTCGAAGGCACCGTTCACATTCGATCCTGCAACGATCAAGGCCATGGCATGGAAGAAGTCACGCAAGGGTCAGCCCAAGAGGATCGGGATCTACACCTACCCGGCCGATGAGTACGTTGGCGACGTCGAGAGCAGCGCGAACTTTGAGAAGGCGATGCTGGGATTGAGCTACGGCCTACGTTCTGCATCAGCCCACTTGTCGGCTAGCTCCCAGCCCGGTGATACGGCAGTCGCTGAATCGATTCAACGAATCGGGGACGTCGCGGAGCGCCAGGCGGCCGCGGGGGCCGCCGATCGGATCGACCACGAGGTCGCAGTTGAGGGCGATGGACTGATGCGAAAACACACGATCTTCCCAGGGAGCACGTACGGCGGACGCGTGATGTTTGGTCACGCCATGGGAGACACTTGGGAATTCGACATGAAGATCGGAACGAAGACTTTTGTCGTCCCATTCTCGCGACCCGCAAAACGCTAGACGGGCCAGCGATTCCGCTCCAAGTAGCGCATGAACGGGACCGCCGGGGGCATCGTTCGGGGAATCGGTCAGACGAGTCAGTTCGAGTCCCTTTTCCCGCTCCAATTCAGTTGCTACAAGTCGAAATTGAATGGGGCCGTCGCGAGGCGGCCTCGGTGAGCGGCACCAACAGCGATGCGAGCCCGAGTCGCGCCGGCAAGCGATCGACTCCTGTCGACGTTGACCCTGAGTTCACTGCTTGGTGGTCGTCGTGGGAGGTTCGGAATCGCTGCCGGGCAGGTCGGCGCCCGCACCGGCGTGAGGTCGCGCACGCCGGGTTGATCGCAATCCGGCGAGTAGGTATGAGCCGAGAACGAGGGCGATCGCGAGCGCCTGCGCCGCCAACGTCTCAACGGTCGGGAAGATCGCAAACCATAACCCGGCCCAGGAGGGGACGATGGCGTCGAGCCAGGGGACGGTCGTCGTCGGCAACCACTGTGCAAGCTGCATCTCCTGGGCTTCCTCGCCCACCATCACGACGAGAACGAGGCCGAGCATGACGCCGGTCGCGACCAGCATCCGCTTGTAGGGAAGCCGACGGTGCCCGACGAACGCGAGGACGGCGACCGCGCCCGTGAGGGACAATCCGACGAGCACTCCTAAGCCTACCGGCCGTTCTCCGAGCTTGAGCCTGTAGCTCTGGAGGAACAGCACGACCTCGAAGCCCTCTCGGTAGAGTGAGGTGAACCCGAGGAACCCCAATCCCCACAGCAACCGCGCCCGCGACGCGGCTGGACCTTCGGCGCCCTTCACGAGCCGCCGCTTCCGGTCCGTGTGGAGCGTGATCCAGCCCGTCCAGTACACCTTGTGAAAGAACCAGTTCATGATCACGACGAGGACCACGATCGCGAGCAGGCCGGTGAACGCCTGGAGCTCGAGCGCCGGAATGTTTTCTCCAAGATCGGTCACGATGGCCACCGCGACCTTCCAAGTTGCAAGGGTTGCCAGAATCGCGAGCGCGGCCCCGACGGCGACGGGACGGCGGTAGGACCGCGTGGCGCCCACCATGCTGGCCGTAATGGCGGTCAGCACGAGAATGCATTCCAGGCCCTCGCGGAAAACGAGAATGCCGACGTCGACGGCCGCGGCCGTTGTGGTGTGCCGAACCGTCGGATCGGGGAGCGACATCACCTGTTGCCAGGCGATCACGCCGAGGATCACAGCGGCCGCCGCGATCGCGAGACCGTAGGGGAAGCCGGCGTCTCCGGTTCGCTGGCTCGACGGACGCATCGTCATCGACCGAACGCGCGACGCAACCCGAGGATCGCTGGAACGATCAAAAAAGACCGAGCCCGAAGGTACCGGCAACCCGGACAGGGCTCGAACGCCCGTCCAGTGGAGGTCGTGGATCCGCTAGAGCGTGTCGATGCGCCTCAAATCCCGACTGCGTTGCTGCCGGGGCGACCTGGAGAATTTCAAATTGATGGTCCGGCTGGGACACGAGTCGGGCGTGAGCGCCACGGCTTTCGTAAGTCACTCGCGGGGCTACGGCTTGGTCCGATTGTCGAGATAAAGATTGACGAGGCGTGCGAACTCCGCGAAGTCGTCGAGGCGGTCGTTGAGCAGCCGGTGGACGATTTCGAGATCCACGTCCAGGTAGCCGTGGACGATCACGTTGCGGAAGCCGGCCACGGGGCGAATCCGTGCCGCGAACCCAGCCGGAAGGACGCTGAGATCGGAAAGTTGGTCGATGGCAGACGCGTAGTCAGGAACGTCTCGTCCCGCGGTCGCGGCGAGGTGCGTTGCGACATCCAGCACGTTTTGTGTGCATAGCTGGAGGCCTCGCTCCACCACCCAGCGTTCCTCTCGATTCGATCGCAGTTCATCGACGGGACGACCTTGATGTTTTCTCAGGGTCTGAAGCGCTTGATCGAGGGCCAGCAAATGCCGCCTTACGACCGAAGCGTCAAGCTCGCCGGGACTCATCGTCCGAAGCTCCCATCTTCGATTCGCGCCGCGTGCACGACATCGATCTTCCGCAGTTGGGGTAAGTAGTCGCAGTATCGGGAAAGCGCCTGGCCTTCTCGCGTCGTCGTAGCCGCCGCGTCTCGTGTACATAGCCGCAACCCGTCCCGTAGAACCCTGTGATACAGAAGCGGAGGGGCCTGGTTGAGCACGACCACATCGACGTCATTGCGCTGCAGCAAGGCAACGAGTTCGGCCGTCAGCTCCGCCGCGTAACCGAACGGGGAATCCGCCAGGCGATCGCGGTCGACGCAAACCGCGACGTCGACGTCGCTGTGCGGCTGCCCGTCTCGACGGGCCTGAGAGCCGAAAAGGTAAGCCTCGAGGATTTCCGGTCTCCCACCGAGACAGCTTCTCAGGCTCTCGATGAGTCTCTGATGGACTGCGAACATGGGCGCAGTATCGGCCCAGTCTGACCGCG
>JANMVW010000140.1:0-2997 GCA_031393555.1 Acidobacteriota bacterium | reverse complement strand
TGATTCGCGGCGACCTCTTCGACCAGGGGATACCGCTTCACCCCCCGGCGTTTGCGTACGTCCTGTCGTGGATCATCGGGTGGGTCGGGCAACGTCCCGCGATGGTTCGTGGTCTTCTCGCGATCGGCAGCGCCACCGTCGTGCCGATGACGTATCTCCTCGGCCGGGCGCTCTGGGGACGCGCCGTAGGATTTGTGGCGGCCCTGCTCGCAACGTTCTCGTTCGGACTGTGCGTCGTGTCGGTGTCGGCGAACGCCGAGACGCTCTACATCCCGCTCCTCGTCGCGCAGGCGCTGCTGCTCGTTATGCTTGGCGACGCGCTCGCCACGGATCGAAGGCGGACGGCGGCGATTCTGATGACGGTCAGCAGCGTCGTTTTGGGCCTCGGAGCCCTGACGCGAGCCGAGCACTTCGGCTTCGCCCTCGTCCTCCCCGTGGCGCTTGTGATCGGCTGGCCGGCGATTCCGTGGCGCCGCGTCGCGGGGTACGCGGGCACAATCGCGGCGATTGGCGTGCTCCTCACTGTCCCCTGGACGATCCGCAATCATCGGACGTTGACCCAGTTCAACGCGGCACATCCCGGCCTCGTCGAGCCACTCCCGACGTGGGTTGGGGTTTCGGGAACGGGGCCGCTCGTCTTCGCCCTCGCGAACAACGCGCGTGCCGACGGCACGTTCCAACCGGGAGCACTCGTCGATGTGATGGGCAGTGGTCGGCTTGACCTCACGGATCCCTCGCAGGCCGACGTCTATCTGCACGGCTACCGGAGCGGTTTGTCCTTCCTCGCCGGCAACCCCGGCGCGGCGATTTCGCTTCTGGTCCGCAAGTTCGCGCTGGCGTCGGACGCCTACGCGCTCGGCTTCGGGTTGTCCAACTGGCCCGAAGGTCTGACGGGCACCCGCCTCCCGGTCGATGTGTTCACTCCGGAGCGTTCGGGCTGGAAGTGGGTCAACCTGATCCTGTTGGGCGCGGGCATCTGGACGTCTCGTCCGGTTCTGCGGCGCGGAGGCATCCTCTGGCTCTCAGCGATCTTCGTCGTCGCGGTGACGCTGGCGTCTTTCGGCTACGCCCGGTTCTTCCTGCAGTTCGCTCCGTTCGTGTTCCTCTTCCAGGCCGCGCCGTTCGTGGCGGGAGCAAGCCGGTTACGTACCCCCGCATCGCAACGGGTCGTGGCGTGGCTCGGCGCGGCTTTGGCGATGTTGCTCACCGTCGAGCTCGCGCTGGGCGCCGTCCACCCGCTGAACTTCCGCGCGTCCGGAAGCGTGGATCCCACAACGGGGAAGATCGCTCAGGACGCGGCGGTGAAGCTCGAGCCGGCGACTCCATGAACTCGAACGATCGCTTCGAGCCGCTCGACCTCGAGAAAGGGCTTCCGACCACCGAGCTGGACGTCGATGCGCTTCGTGCCGTGCGCTACCCGAAGATGACCGATGCGCAGTATCAGCGCTTCCTCGCGAGCCTCCCAGCCCTCGATCGCGCCTCACTCGCCGCCAAGCGCGGTCCCCAGGGAGAGCCCTTCTCGCTTTCCCGCGATTGAACCCCCTCGTTTTGGCGGAACTTGACCGACCTCCGCCCCGGCACGACCTTCTGCTTAGCCACAACAACACTGAGCGACCGAGGAGTTCCGGATGCGAATCTTTCGAAACAGCTGCAGGCTGGTTGCACTGCTAGTGATCGTCTCCGCGGCCCGACCGGCGCGCTGTGCGCAGCCCGGCGATGGGCTTCGTCCCGAGGTCCTAGAAACCTTTCTTCGCATGCGAGTCCTCGCTGCCGTCCTAGACACCCAGGCCGTCGAGGCCGCTTACCCAGGGCCGACCGATGGGCTCGTCCGGGTGTCATCGCTTGGTAACCGGCTCACCGCTCGTGTGCGAAGCCATGGCGGGGCGGTGCGCGATGCCTGGAACAACCCGCTCCTCTACTGGTCCGACGGGCGGGACTATCTGATCCTCAGCCTCGGCTCCGACGGGCTGAGGCAATTTGACTACAGTGGGGCACCGCCCTACGCGAACATCAGAACGGGATGGGCGGGGAGCGATCCGACGGACGACCTGCTCATCGTCGACGGCGTCGCCTACCGAGGCCCTTCATCGCAGAGTGAGCTCCTGCGACGGGCGATGGCCGAACTTCGTAGAACGGGCACAGCCTGCGAGTCGTTCGCCGTCGACAACAACGTCTACCCCGGACCCGTTGAGCCAATCGACGTTGTCGCTACGATTGAGCCCGAACTCGTCCAGGGGGGACGCTATCTTCGCGTGCTTCAGAAGGTCGATCCGTGGGGGAACCCCTACCTCTTCTGGTCCGACAGAACGTATTACGTGTTGGTGAGTTACGGACCCGATGGGATACCGGATTCTCCCTATGCGACCTGGGGGAGAACTGAGTTCGAGGCGATGCACGCCGGTTCCACCACCCGATTTGGAGCGGATCTCGTGTTCGCCAACGGTGAGTTCGTTCAGTGGCCGGCAACGGGACCAAGCCCAAACGACAACTTGCGACGAGCGATGGCCGATCTCCGAAGTGCAGCAACCACCTGCGAATCGTTCGCCGTCGACTACAACGTCTACCCAGGACCCGTTGACCCCATCGACCTCGTCGCCAGGATCGAGACCATCGTCGAGCCGAGTTACATCCGAGCGCTTCCGAAAGTCGATCCGTGGGGAAACCCCTACCTCTTCTGGTCCGACACCACGCACTACGCGTTGTTGAGCTACGGACCCGATGGGACTTCGGACTTTCCCTATGCGAACTGGGGGCGCGCTGAGTTTGAGGCGATGCACACCGGTCCGACCACCCGGTTTGGAGCGGATCTCGTGTTCGCCGACGGTGAATTCGTTCAGTGGCCGACGGTGGGACAAGGTCCGTAATCGGAGTTCTCGGCTGCGGGGCCGAAGCGTCCGGCTCGGCTTCCAGAGTCGCTCCGCCCGTGTCAGCAAAGCTCGAGAATCAACAGTAGAATCCGCCCCGAGCCGGAGTGGCGGAATGGTAGACACAGGGGAC
>JANMVW010000139.1:0-2148 GCA_031393555.1 Acidobacteriota bacterium | reverse complement strand
GCGGCTCCTCGATCGGGCGCCGCTGCCGGCCGCGCTGCTGCCCACCAAGCGGGTCTCGGCGGGACCACTCGGCACGGTGGAGCTGGCTGGAACCACCGCCGACAACGAGGCCTATCTCGACGCGGTCGGCGAGCCGTCGCTGCTCTACCGGGACGAGGCGATCGCCCATCCCGTCAACGCGGTGAGAGTGCCTACCCAGGCGAACGGGCGCGAGGGGAACAACGCGAAATAATCCGGCGCGGCAACTCGGGTTGCGATGGTCACGATCGGCCAAAAGACGGCGACCGAGACGAACCCGAGCGATGCGAAGCGCCTCGCCCGTTGTTGAAGCGGCCCGTCGGTCTTCCACGAGAGGAAGGCAGCCCCATGGGCGGTGAGAGCCACGAGCGCGAAGACCCCTACCAGCACCGTGTACCAGTCGAGGATGCCGACGGGATCCCGCGGCGTGAAGTCGGTGAACAGCGGGAGGGAGAACCATCCCTGACCGTCCAGGGGGAGGCCCCGTACGAGATTTCCCAACGCGGCGCCGAACAGCACCGCCAGCGATGCGGAAGCGACCGAAAACACGACGTCCCAGAACGACCGCCACAGCGGGGCTCCGACGTGGCTGCGAAACTCGATCGCGATGCCGCGCAGGATCAGTGCCCACAGCACGAGGAAGATCGCGAGGTAAAAACCGGAGAGCCCCGACGCCAGGACCTTCGGGAACGCGGCGAACAGCGTCCCTCCGGAGGCGATGAGCCACACCTCGTTGCCGTCCCAGAACGGCCCGATGGCGCCAAGCACGCCGCGACGCTCTTCGTTCGTTTTGGCCACGAAAAGGTGGAGCGCACCGGCGCCGAAATCGAAGCCATCGAGCACGACGTACGCCGTCAGCATCGCGGCGGCGATCGCGAACCACAGCTCAACCATGGAGCGCGCCTTTGGGCCCGGGGCCATGCGCGATCTCGCGGCCCACGAGGAACACGAAAAGGAGGCCCAGCACGAAGTACAACCCCGCAAACCCGATGAGGGTGAAAAGCGCGGTGCCCGACGACACGCTCGGGCTCGAGCCGTCTCGTGTTCGAAGGAGGCCGTAGACGAGCCACGGCTGGCGGCCGAGTTCCGCGGTGATCCACCCCGCCGCCGTCGCGATGTAGGGGAACGGGAACGAAAGCATCAGCGCCCAAAGCACCGGACGTGTCACGTGCAGGCGGCGCCTCCACAAAAGCCAGGTGGCAAGCGCCATCAGCCCGATGAACAACGTCCCGAGCCCCGCCATCACGTGGAAGGCGTAGTAGAGGAGCTCGATGTTGTCGGGCCACGTGTCTTCCGGGAACGCGTCAAGTCCGGCCACGTCGCTGTGGAACGTTCCGTAGGCGAGGAAGCTCAGCGCACCCGGGATGCGAATCGGATTGTCGAGCCGTCGCGCGGCGACGTTGGGTTGGCCGATCAACGTGATGCCGGCCATGGGGCCGCTCTCGAAGCGCCCCTCCATCGCGGCGAGCGCGACCGGTTGGAATCTCGCGACCATCTTGGCCTGGCGGTCACCGGTCGGGAATGCGACCAGCACGCTCGCCGCCAACCCCGCGAGGACGCCGACCCTGAGGAACCGGCCGGCGGAGTCGGCGTGCTGACCCTGCAGCGCGTACCCCGCGCCGGTGGCGGCGACGACGAACGACGCCGTGATGACCGACGCGATCATGTTGTGGAGGTAGGCGGCCCCCGCCCACGGGTTGAACAAGAACGCGGCGAAATCCACGAGGTGCAGGGCACCGTTGGCGCCGACGGCGTGCCCGACCGGGTGCTGCATGAACGCGTTGGTCGCCATGATGAAATAACCGGAGAGCCAGCTCCCGACCCACAGCGCGATGGCCGCCGCGAAATGAATCTTGGCGCCGAAGCGTTTTTCGCCCCAGATGAGCACGCTCAGAAAAGACGACTCCAGGAAGAACGCGAACAACCCTTCCATGGCGAGCGTCTGACCGATGACGGGGCCGGCGTACGCCGAAAAGCGCGCCCAGTTGGTCCCGAACTGGAACTCCATCGGGATGCCGGTGACGACGCCCATCGCGAAGTTGAGCCCGAAGATGCGGATCCAAAAGCGCGCGGCGTCGTTCCAGCGCGCGTCATGCGATCTCAGGCCCAGCCCTTTCATCACGACGATCA
>JANMVW010000094.1:0-11669 GCA_031393555.1 Acidobacteriota bacterium | reverse complement strand
CTCTCGGATTCCCCCCGAGATCGCCCAAACCAGGGCCGGATCCACCACAACTACGCACTCCTGACGGCTTTGTGTGGACTATTTTAGGGCTATTGTATATGTTTGCTACGTTAACATCCCTAAGAAGGGCTTGTGATGCCTGAACAGCTCCAAACCCACGATCGCGAAGCCGAGCTCGGCCGGCAGCTGCGCAGCCTCCGGCTTCGACAAGATCTCGACCAACGCACCCTCGCCGAGCGGGCTGGGGTCGCGCTGAATGTGGTGAAGCATCTGGAAGCGGGAAAGGGCTCCACGGTCTCGTCGCTCATCCGCGTGCTGCGCGCGTTGGGGCGAGCCGACTGGCTCAACTCGCTCTCGCCCACCGTTTCGATCAGCCCGATGCAAATGCTGAAGGCCAAGCCGGCGAGGCGGCGGGCCTCGCGAAAGAACTGAAGAGGAGAGCGTGTACAAGGCGGTCGATGTCATCGAGGTTCGGATCTGGGGACGCACGGTCGGCGCGGTGGCGCGCGATCCGGCGCTGGGGTTTTACGCATTCGAGTACGACCCCGCGTTCGTGCGCTCCGGCATCGAGCTGGCGCCGCTCACCATGCCGCTCGCGGCAGGCCGTGAGCCGTTTGCGTTTCCTTCGCTCCCCCCGCTGACGTACATGCGCTTGCCGGGCCTGCTCGCCGATGCGCTGCCTGACGACTTCGGGAATGCGCTGATCGACGCGTGGATGGCGGACAACGGCGTCGCGAAGGCGGCCATCACCTCCCTCGATCGCCTGGCCTACATGGGAAAGCGGAGCGTCGGCGCACTGGAGTTCAAGCCGGTGCGCGGACCTGCCGAACCGAAAGGCACCGCACTTGAGCTTTCGCAGCTGGTCGAGAGCGCGCGCTCCGCCGTTCACGGGGTGATCGACAGGGATCATCTCGCCAAGGCGGCCCTCGCCCAGATCATCCGGGTGGGCACGTCGGCGGGAGGGGCGAGAGCCAAGGCGGTCGTCGCGTGGAATCCGTCGACGAACGAGCTCCGGGCGGGCCAGTTCGACGTCACGCCCGGCTTCGAGCATTGGTTGCTCAAGTTCGACGGCATGGGCGCCGACCCCGAGCTGGGCGAGGGGCAAGACTACGGGCGCATCGAGTACGCCTATCACCTCATGGCCCGGGCTTCCGGAATCGCGATGTTGCCGTCGCGGCTGCTCGAAGAAAACGGCCGCGCCCACTTCATGACGAAACGGTTCGATCGCGACGGGAACACCAAGCATCACGTGCAGACCTTCTGCGCCATGGCCCACCTCGACTACAGACAAAAGGCGACGCACGATGCCGGCCAGCTCTTCCTGACGATCGCGCAACTCGGGCTGGGCTACCCGGCCCTGGAAGAGGCGTTCCGGCGCATCGCGTTCAACGTCATGGCGGCCAACTGCGACGACCACACCAAAAACGTATCTTTCCTGCTCCGAGAGGGAGGACGCTGGGAGCTCGCCCCAGCCTACGACGTGACGCACGCCCGCAATCCGAAGGGCGACTGGACGTACCAGCACCTCCTCTCGGTGAACGGGAAGTTTTCGGGTATTTCCCGGGAGGACCTGCTCGCCGTCGCGGATCGATTCGGAATCGGGACCGCCACGCAGGTTCTCGAGCAGGTCGGCGCGGCCGTGTCGGCGTGGCCCGACCATGCGGTGCAGGCCCAAGTTAGCCCCACGGACATCAAACGCATCCGCGAGCACCTCCCCTTGCCGAATTCGTGAAGCGGCGTATACATGCCCACCTGATGAAGGAGACCCCGGTGAAGATTCGCGCCCTGACGTCCGTTGCTGCGCGTGCAGCCCTGTTGGCGGTGTTCACGATCGTTGTCGCGCTGTCGATCGGTTGCCATTCGGAAGACGAAAGCTGCGTCGACGGAGAATGGCGCTGCGACAGTTCGCGCAAGGAAATCCAGCAGTGCGCGAACCAGAAGTGGGTGGTCGTTGAGTTTTGCTACGGGGTGGACGAATACTGCGTCCAGGGGCTCGGCCAGGGTTGTCACGGTCCCGACACGGCCTGCTGCGCATTGAATCCCTAATCAGATCCGCTCGAAAAACGCGAAATACCCCGACGCGGCCTTCCCCTGCCGGATGCGGTAGCGGCTGCGGAACTCGGGCGAGGCCAGAAGCTCGCGCTCGACCGGGTAGTAGGGCGTGACCTGCTGCCACGGGTTGTCGGGCGCCGGGTAGAGGCGGTAGGCCCCGAGCAACAAGTACGTCGGGGCCCGTTCCAGCACATAGGCGGTGTTGTACTTTTCGTGGCCCGCCTGGCCGCTGCCCATGCCGACTGGCGTGTGGGCGATCGTGACGTCGTTCAACCCCAACATGTCGAGGGCTGCAATTTCCGAGTAGTAGGGAACGGCGCCCGCGGGGACGACGCCGATCGAGTCTTGCGGCCGCGCGTTGTCATGGAACCACCGGCCGATTTCGGTCCAGGCGCCGACTTCGGCCTCGTCCTGCTTCACATAGAGGTACTGCGCCCCGGTGAACGCGCCGCGCGCGGAGTAGACGCACGCGAGTGCCAACACCACGGCCGCGATCGTCCGCATCGTCTTGCCGGCTTCGACCCGGACGAGGACGGTCTCGGTGCCCCAGGCGATGAGCAGGAACAAGGGCCCGAGCATCGGGACGAAGAAGCGGTACATCGGCAGCCCGTCTCCTCCGACGAAAACCACGAACGCGAGCTGGGCGGCGACGGCGCTGGCGACGATCGCCAGCGACTTCCGCCGGATCGAGGCCAGCCCGGCGAGCGGCAGGAAAAGCCAGTAGCCGAGCGCCGCGCCGAAGGCCGAAACGTACCGGAGCCCGCGGCCGATCTGCGAACCGCCGACATCGACCTTCGCGTAGAACGTGTTCGGCAACAGGTCGCCGTAGTAGGTGAAACGCCAGACAAAATAGGAAAGGAAGATGACGGCGAACACGCCGCTCCATCGCAGCCACGCCCGCCGGCCTTCGGAGGTGCGCGCGCATTGCACGAACAGCAGCGCGGACATCAGCCCACCGAAGAGTGCTCCCTCCGGGCGGGTCATGGAGGCCAGACCGAAAACGACGGCGGTCGCCATCCGCGGCGCGCCGGCCTCCACCTCTTCGGCGAGGCGGCACACGCCGAGGGTCAACAAGAAGGCGTAGAAAGTCGTTTCGAGCCCCCCCGTCGCCCAGACCGCAAGCGCAGGGCTCACCGCCAAAAGCGCGGGGGCGACCCAGACCGTCGCATTCTCGAGTCCGAGCTTGAACGAGGCGCGGGCGACGACCGCGATGAGGCCGGCGGCCGACGCGACCCCGAGGACGAGCGAGAGGGTCTCGGGCGCCAGGCCGAGCTTCAAGCCCGCGGCCAGCAACACGACCCAAAGGAAGTTCGTGTACCCCTCGACCCGTTCGCCCGAGTTGAAGACCAGGCCGTGGCCGGAGGCGAAATGGGCGGCGTACCTGAAGCTGATGAAGGCGTCGTCCACCTTGTGGTCGCCAAAACGAAAGGCCAGACAGAGGAAGATCGCGCACGCGAGCGCCGCGACGATTGCGATCCGCGCTCTCACGGAAGGCGCGTTGCGTCGCCGATCCGCCGCAGCCCCTCTTCGATCCGCTCCATCGCGCACGAAAACGAGATGCGGATGTGATCGCGCGAGCCGAACGCTTCGCCGGGAACGACCGCAACACGCGCGGTTTCGAGGAGCGCCTCGGAGACGTCTTGACCGCAGGTGACGGTGCGGCCGCCGATGGCGCGTCCGAACAGGCCGGAGACATTCGGGAAGACGTAAAACGCACCGGCGGGAGACACGCAGCTGAAACCCGGAAGCGTGCCGAGGATCGCCAGGGTCGCGTCGCGGCGACCTTCGAACTCGGCGGCCATGCGGGCGACGTCCTCCCCCGCCTCGCGCAGGGCGGCCTCGCCCGCGACCTGCGACATCGAAGCGGGGTGCGAGGTGGTGTGGCTTTGCACCTTTCCCATGGCCTCGATGATTTCTTTCGGCCCGGCGGCATAACCCACGCGCCAGCCGGTCATCGCAAACGCCTTGCTCATGCCGTTGACGACGACGGTGCGCGCTGCGATTTCAGGGCCCAACGCCGCTATGCTCGTGAACTTCCGGCCGTCGTAAAGGAGCTTTTCATAGATCTCGTCGGCGACGACGACGAGGTTTCGCTTCACGGCAACCTCGGCGATCGCGGCGAGCTCCCTGCGGTCGTAGCACGCGCCGGTCGGGTTGCTCGGATAGTTGAGGATGAGCCCGCGGGTGTTCGGGCCGCGCGCGGCGTCGAGCTCGCTGGCTGTGATCTTGAACCCGTTTCGTTCTTGCGCCACGAGCGGGACCGGGGTCGCGCCGGCGAGCCGGAGCTGTTCCGGGTAGGAGACCCAGTAGGGCTGCGGCACGAGCACTTCGTCGCCGGGGCCGAAGAGCGCCATCGCCGCGCAGTACAGCGACGCCTTCGCGCCGGGCGAGACGAGGATCTGGTCGGTGGCGTAAGCCAGGCCGTTATCGGCCTTCAATTTGTCGGCGATCGCTTGGCGCAGCTCGAGCGTGCCTTCGTTGGCGGTATAGCGGGTGACGTTGCGGTCGATCGCCGATTTTCCGGCTTTCTTCGCGCAGCGCGGCGTTTCGAAATCCGGCTCGCCGACGCTGAAATCGAGAACGTCGATCCCCTGCGCCTTCATCCGGCGCGCCATCGCGTTGATCCTGAAGGTGGGCGACAGCTCGACGTGCCGGAGGCGCTCCGCGAGTCTCATCCCGCGCCGGGCTTCAACGCGAGGATCTCCCGCATTTGACTTCGCTGGAGCTGGATGTTCTGCACGGACAGGCCCGCGATCGCGCGCTCGATCTCGCGATTGGGATGGGTGTAGCGGGGCAGGAGAGCGGTCGCGGGCTCTTCGCGCACGACCATGTCGTCGGCGAGCACCCGGTAGCGGGGAAGTACGGCGTGGTCCGCGGGTGGTTTCTGGTGGGCGAACACGACGAGTTGTCCGCCAACGCGAAGCAAGCGAACGATCTCGGCGCCGAACTCGTGCAGCCTGTCGGGCGGAACGAAATCGAGGATCTCCCAGGCGAGAACGAGATCGAACGCCCCGGTGGGATGGTCGAGCTTGATCGGCCGGAGGGCCGGCGCCGGATCTCCCGGCTGCCGCTTCGGGATCGGCTCGGGGAGCTCGACCTCGTCGACGTGCACACGTGCCCCCCGGCCGGCGAGAAACACGATGCTCTCGCCGCACAAGGGGCCCAAGACAAGGATCTCGGGTCTCCCCTCTCGAAATGCGCGCGCGACCGCCCTGCCGAGCCCGCCGCAAGGCTGGCCCGCGGCGGCCACGGGGGGCGCTTCTGTCGTGCCCGAACGTAAAGCCACGGCTTAGGCCTAGAGGTTCGCGCCCTTGGAGGATCCGCCGACGAGCACGGGCTCGAGCACCTGTCGCGAACTCGCCGACGTGGACGCTGAAGCCGAGCTCCCCGTCTTTTTGTCCATGTCGATCGCGCCCTTGAACTTGGCGCCGTCCGCCAGCACGACGCGGGGAGCCTGGATGTCGCCGCGCATCGTGCCCGTCGCGGCCACTTCGACCTTGTCGTCCGCCGTGATGTTGCCGGTGACTTCACCCAGGACCATCACGGTTTTCGCCTGGATCTCGGCGACGATCTTTCCGTTCGCGCCGACGGTCAGGTTGTGGTCTTTCAGGAAGACCTTGCCTTCGACCTTGCCTTCGATCGTCAGGTCTTCGTTTCCGGTCAACTCGCCCTTGATGTGAATCGACTGCCCGATGTTAACGATCTTGTCCATTGACTGTGTCTCCCCTACGGCGTTACGCCGCTTTCAGTCCCTTGATCTTGTCGATCGACGCCCCGGCGCGAACACTTTCCGGCTCGCCCCTAAACAATAGGGTCCGAATCGTCTCCAGTCCCGAACGATCTCCCAGACTCCGCAAAGCCCCCGACAGGTCCACCTTGGGCGGACTGGAGCATGCCGTACCTAGCAAGACGACGGCCATCCCGTAGGCAAACGCGTTGCGACGGACATGCATTCGGTCTCCGGTGGGAAAAAGAACGGCGGATTATACTCCAGAGGTGCGCACCTCCCCTTCGGTCGTTTCGGCCCTCCTCGTGCTCGGAGCCCTGGTTTTCGGGGAGCCCGCACCGGCCGCGGAACGCAAGGAATCGCTGCGCCATTGGCTCGACGGGCCGGTTCATTACCTGGTCGACCCGGCCGAGATCAAAGACTTCAAATCCCTCAAAACCGACAAGGAGCGGGCGGATTTCATCGAGCGGTTCTGGCGGCGCCGCGACCCGACCGCGAACACGCTCGTCAACGAGTACCGGCAGCTCTTCTGGAACCGGGTGACGGAGGCGAACGAGAAGTTCTTGGATAGTCCGAAGCCCGGATGGCAGACCGACCGGGGCAAGATTTACATCCTTTACGGCCCGCCCGAGGAAGTTAAGGAAGACCCGAACGCCAAAGCCACCACCGACGCCGGGGACAGCCGGGGGCTCATCCGCTGGGTGTACCTGAAGCCGGCGGGGCGAAACGACATGGACCCGGTCGTTTACGTTCCCTTCGTTCGCGACGTGACGGGCGAGTACAGGCTGTCGTACGACCCGAAATTGAGCAGCCCGTTTTTCTCCTGGTCGCAGGTCGAAGACAATCGCACGGTCGGCATCGGAGACTACCTCACCCGGTTTCAGGGGGGGAGCGGGCGCGATTCTCTGAGCGTCATGCTCGACCTCGGCCGGCTGCAAGAGGTCCCCGCGCAGGAAGCGATCCTCCTGGACAGCGTCGAGACCGTCGAGACGTTCGCCTACGACCCGCTCCCGCTGGCCATCGACCGGTTCCGCCCGGCGGGCTCGGGGTATCTCGTCGTGCTCACCGTCGCCATCCCGGGAGTTGCCGGGGTCGAACCTCCTTCGATCCTCGCGCGCTTCTCCCACAAGGGAGTCAAAACCGGCGCAAAGATTCTCGGCGAAGGGTCGTTCCGCATCGAGGGCGAAGGCGACGAGCGCGTCGCGCAAGGCCGCGTGTTCCTCGACGCGACGCCGTGGGACCTCACCGTCCTTTCGGTCGAGCCGGGCACGGGTGCCAGCCGGATCTTCAGAGGCCGGGTCGAGCCGTTGCCCGTTGGCAACGCCCTGCGCCTTTCGGACGTCGTGCTCGCTCGCACCATGGAGCCCCTCCCCTTCGCGGCGCAGGCCAGTTACGACGCCCCCTACATCGTGGGCGGTTTTCACGTGACGCCGCGCCCCGAAGCCCGAGTGACCCGCGGCTCTCCGATCCAGGTGTTCTTCGAAATCTACGGCGGCGCGGCGCCGTACCATGTCGTCTATCAGCTCGAAGGCCAAGAAAAGGACGGCCGATGGGTCGCGCTCGGGAAGCCCCAGGAGCACGATGGGACCGAACCCGGTCAGGGGTTCGCACTCGCCACGAGCGCGACGTGGCCCGCCGGGGCCTATCGGCTGGGGATCAAGGTCGTGGATGCCGCCGGGGCGTCGGCCGAAGGCGGCGAGACCTGGTCGCTCGTGGCGGCGTCAGGGAATTAACGGTACGGGCGGCAGGCTCGAAAGCGCTGGGGTCACTGGTCTTGCCCGTCCGTGAGGCGGAAGCGCGTCACGCCCAGTGCCGGATGATGGCGCGTGAACCGCGCGCCGAGCTCCGGAAGCATGTTCTCGAGGACGCGGCGCCACGCCGGTCCCGCAACCGACAATTCGAGGACACCGCGCCGCAACGCCAAGACTTTCGCCCGGCGGACAATCGCCGGACCGGCCACCTGCCGCCACGCCGCCTGGAGCTCGAGGTCTTTGGCGCGCGTCGCGGAAAGGCCCAAGGCGCGAACGCCGGTCGCGCCCAAGGGCTCGAAACCGCGGGAGCGACGCAAGCCGTTCATTGCGAGGATTGTAGACGGAAAAAAAGGCGCCGGGCCGGGACGCCGTCGAGGTCCACCGGGAAGGGGGGCAACCTTACCCGGCGAGGGGGGTAGGCCTCGTCGACATCCCGGCCCGGCTCGAAGCGCCTGATCGATTGGCGACTTCGGAGCCCGGCGGCGCCGGGCTGGGGTCGGTCAGAGCCATTGCAAACGCTCGGCCACCCGCTCTCCCCGGGGACGGGGGCGCGCGCCCGCCACGCGCCCGACACTTTGGTCATCGGCATGACGATCCCAACCGGGGGGGCGTCTATAATGAGCCGCGGAGGTTTTTGAACATCGTGAACCACTGTCGCTTCCGAACCAGCAACGGCGGGTCCGAGTTCTGCCAAGACCCCGCCTATCTCGAAGGGTTCTGCCGCTTCCACTACGGCGCGTTGAAAGGGGGCGAGATCAACGAGAGGGGCGTCATCAACGAGCTTCTCGCCGATCAGGTGAGGCGCCGCGAGATCAACTTCCACGGGATCGGGACCAAGCCCACCTACGTCGACGACGACAGGTAACAGGAGACCTGACCCCGTTACTGAGCGTCGAGCCAGCTCTGGAGCATGAGCGCGGCGGCGGCGGCGTCCACGACTTTTTTGCGATTCCGACGGCTGACGTTCCCCTCGAGCAGCGCCCGCTCGGCCTGAACGGTCGTCAGCCTCTCGTCCCAAAGGACCACGGAGCAGACCCCCTCGGCGCGCAATCTCTCCGCAAACGCCTGGGCGTCCTCGGCCCGCTCGCCCGCGATCCCGGACATCAACAGGGGGAACCCGACGACCACGGTGGCGACGTCGTTCACCCGGATGACTTCTAAAATCGGTTCGAGAGTGTCTCGCAGAAAACGACGGAGCAGGAAGCCCATCGGTTGGCCGGTGATGCCGAGCGGATCGGACAGCGCCAGCCCCACGCGCACCGTCCCGAGATCGACCGCGAGCACACGCCGGGAGCCTTCGATCAACTCCCGCCCGCCGCCGGCGACGCGGAGAGTTGTTTCAGCACGTCGGCCTTCTTGGGGGGCTCGCTTCGAGGCAGCTTCGCGAGGACGTCGGCGATCGAATCGAGCATCGCCTTGTCCTCCGGGTATTGCGCCGTCAGGAAATGCATGTAGGACGTCACGTCCGCGACCCGGGATTTCGCGTCGAGATTCACCCGGCTCTCGCCGATGCGCTTCCCTTGGTTGCCGGTGTAGTAGATCGCGACCCGGCCCTCGTTTTCTTCGAGCGTGTTGTAGACGCCGCCGTAAGCTCCCAGGATCAGGTCGAGATCGGTGAATCGCTTCGCCAACTCGTGCGCGTCTTCTTTGGACACCGCCGCCAGAAGGACGATGACGTCGGATTTCGCTCGGACCTCCGGGAGGTAGGTGGCGATCATGTCCACCGGGGCGGCCATGCCGAGATTGGTTCCCGCCGGTCCGGCCTTCTGCCAAACGGGGCTGTAGCGGTCCACGCCGAGTACGCCGATACGTACCGGCTTGCCGCTGGTCCCTTTGACCTCGAACACCGTGTACGGGGGAAAGATCGGATCCTTCGTCCCCTGCTTGACGATGTTGGTGGAGATAAACGTCATTCCGAGCCCTTGGGTGCGCTTCACGAAATCGTCGTACCCCAACATCAGGTCGCGCTCTCCGACGTTGACCGCCTTGTAGCCGAGCGTCTTCATCGACCGAAGAAGCGTCGCCGTGCGCAGGTCCCCGACCTCGGTGGGGTTGTCGGAGAAGTTCCCGGTGTCCAGGAGCACGACGGGCGTCGCCGGGTAGTTCGTCTTGAGTTGATTGATCAGCCACGCCCTCCGGGCGAGGCCCCCCGCGGGGTGGAGGTGTCAGCCACAGGGCTCGATGAAGCCGATCGCGTCACCGGTGTAGAGCAGCTCGAGCTCGGGGGCCGGACCGGGAGCGACGAGGGCTCCGGCCGGAACGTCCAGGGTGCGCGGCACCTTCGGTGCACCGGGCGGTGCCACGGGCGGGGCCGGCGGGGCGGCCGGCGCTGCCGCGGGAGGGGCTTGGGCTGTCGCGATGCCGGCGATCAGGAGGGCGACCGGGAGCATCCATCGAAAGCGAAAACGGGGTGAGATCATGGAGGGCTTTCTCCGTTTTGCGAAGTCGAGAGAGTATACGGACGACACCTGGCAGGTGCCACCGGAGGATACGCGCGATGCTCCCCCTCTATCTCGCCTCCGCCTCGCCCCGGCGGCGCGAGCTGCTGAACAGCCTGGGCCTGCGTTTCCACGTCGAACCCGCAAGGGTCGACGAGAGCGTGCTTCCGGGCGAGGAGGCGCAAGAGCACGTCGTTCGGCTGGCCGCCAAGAAGGCCGCCACGGTCGCCTCCCGGCTTCAAGCCGTCGGGATCGCGGCGCTCGTGCTCGCGGCGGACACGACCGTCGCCATCGATGGCGCGATTCTCGGCAAGCCCGCGGACCGGGCCGACGCGCTCTCGATGCTCAAACGTCTCGCCGGGGCGCGGCACGAGGTGCTCACGGCGTGCCGCCTCGTGCGCACCGATGACGGGCGCGCCGCGGCGACGGTCGCGATCACCGGCGTGCGGTTCAATCCTTGGAACGAAGGTCTCGCGCGCTGGTACGTGGGAACGGACGAACCGATGGACAAGGCGGGCGCCTACGGCATTCAGGAGCGCGGCGTCCTTTTCTGCTCCGGGATCGAGGGATCGTGGAGCAACGTCGTCGGCCTCCCGCTCGAGTCCCTCCCGTCGTTGTTCGACGAGGTCGGCGACGGCCTGTCGGCCCGCATGGAAGGTCGAAAGAGCGGGTGATACGCTGGCCCGCCCAGAGGACACCCACCATGTCTCAACATCCCGACCGTTTCGTCGACCGCCACATCGGACCGCGCCAAGCCGATCTCGACGCGATGCTGCGCGCGCTGTCGTGCCGCGACATGGACGACCTGATCGGGCGGGCGGTCCCCGACTCGATTCGCTCGCAAGGCGAGCTCGCGTTGGCCGAGCCGATGTCCGAGGTCGAAGCGATGGACGCGCTTTCGCGCTGGGCCTCCGGCAACAAGGTGCTCCGCTCGTACATCGGCCTCGGCTATCACGGGACGGTCGTCCCGGCGGTGCTGCGGCGGAACATCCTCGAGAACCCCGGCTGGTACACGCAGTACACGCCTTATCAAGCGGAAATCGCGCAGGGACGCTTGGAAGCCCTCTTGAACTTCCAGACGCTCGTGATCTCCCTCACCGGGCTCGACGTCGCCAACGCCTCGCTCTTGGACGAGGCGACCGCCGCCGCGGAGGCGATGACGCTGTGCGCCCGGGTGCTCGACAAGGCCTCCGACGGCAAGTGCTTTTTCGTGTCCGATCGGTGCCATCCGCAGACGATCGCGCTGCTGCAAACGCGCGCCGAGCCGCTCGGCATCGAGATCGTCGTTGCGAATCACGAGACCTGGGATTTTTCGAAGCCCACCTTCGGCGCCCTCGTGCAGTACCCGACAACCGATGGAGACATCCTCGACTACTCGGGCTTCGCGGCGCGCGTGCACGATGCCGAAGCCAAGCTCGTCGTCGCGGCGGATCTGCTCGCCCTGACGATCCTGAGGCCCCCGGCCGAATTCGGCGCGGACGTCGTCGTCGGAAGCGCGCAGCGATTCGGCCTCCCCTTGGGATTCGGCGGCCCTCACGCCGCGTTCATGGCGGTGCGCGACGCGTTCAAGCGCCAGATTCCCGGGCGTCTCGTCGGAGTTTCCAAAGACGCGAACGGCCGCCCGGCCTACCGGCTCGCGCTGCAAACGCGCGAGCAGCACATCCGCCGGGACAAGGCGACCAGCAACATCTGCACGGCGCA
>JANMVW010000042.1:0-10686 GCA_031393555.1 Acidobacteriota bacterium | reverse complement strand
CAGGTGGGCCTCCGCGAGGCCTGGGTCGCGACGGCGTTCACCCTGCTCGCCTGCCTCGCGCTGAGATAATGGGGTCAGGTCTCCCATTTGAAATGGGGTCAGGTCTCCCATTGGCTCATTCGACTAGTCGAATGAACCAATGGGAGACCTGACCCCATTATCTCAGCGCGAGGCAGGCGAGCAGGGTGAACGCCGTCGCGACCCAGGCCTCGCGGAGGCCCACCTGTCGTACATTTCCGGGTGGAGCCGCGAGTCCCCAGACGGTCCGAGCGATGACCGGGACGAAGGCGACCCACCACCAAGGGGGAAGCGCTCCGTAAACGGCCAGGGCCAAGAGCCCGGCGGCGAGCGCCGTATGGGCGACGACGCATGATCGGATCGCGCCCTGGCCATTGGCGCGAAGTGTTTCGTACGCGCGCACGTACGCCACCGACGAAAGGAAATAGCCGAAGGCGAGTGCCGCGGCTCCGAAGATGGATCGATCCAAGAGACGGCCCGCGGCCGCGGCCATCATCGGAGCGCTCAACGACACCCCGGCGAGCCCGAGGGTCTCGAACCCGATCGAGCGCCCGCGACCCAGCACACAGGCGACGGCGTAGACCGCGGCGAGCGCCGACGCGACACCCGCGATCGCGAGAAACAATCCACGGTCTGCAGGACGGGCCGCGAGCACCGCACCCGCGAAAACGAGCACCGCCAGAGCGAGGTAGGCCGCGCCCCAAACCAGTCGCCTGACCGCGTACCCGGACGGAGACGTTTTCCGCTCACGCACACGTTGAGCCCACGGGACGATCGCGTGATGCCCGAGGAAGACGAGCACCGCGGCCGGTGGCACGAGCCAGGCCGCGCCGGAGCGCGCGCCGCCCGCGGCGAGCCCGAGCAGCATCGGGATGACGAGCATCGTCCACGCCCCGTGTTCGCGAGGAAGGGGCGGAGCCGCGGGGAAGGCCATCTTGAAGTTTACGAGCCGGCGAGCCGCTTCAACGCGGCCTTCGCTTCCTTCGCTCGGTCGTCGTTCGGGAAGCGGCTTGCGTATTCCTCGTAGTTCTTGCGCGCGGCATCCTTCTGCCCGAGTTGATCGTGGCAGACGGCAGCGCCCCAGCGCGAGCCCTTCGCCTCCGGGCGCGTGGCGAGCACGCGGTCGTATTGCGGCAGCGCGTCGGCGCAATGGCCGAGTTGGCGCTTCACCTCGGCATCCAGGTACCAGGCGGTGACGTCATCGGCGGGCGCGACCTTCAGATAGCGCGCGACCAACGGCGCCGCCGCCTGTGGGTCTTTTTTCGCGTTGAGCAGTTGCCAGGCCTGCGAGCGCATCGCTGCGGCCGGATCGGCGCCCACGCCACCTGCGGTTTCGGCCAGCGTGAACTGCCGTGACATCTCGGCCCAGTCTTTTTCGCGCGCCGCGACTCCCGCGAGCACCATGCGTCCTTGGAACTCGCCGCGTTTGTCCGCGATCGCGACGAGCGCGTCGCCCTGGGCCTTGGCCTTCTCGACGCTGCCGCCCGCGATTCCGGGTGCGCCGACGTAAAACTGCGCCAGCCCGATGCGCGCTGCGACGAAGTTGGGATCGATGGCGATGGCCTTCTCGAAGGCTTTCCGCCCGTCCGAAGCGAGCGACATCTTGGAGAGCATGCCGACATCGTCCACACGCTCGAACGACGCGGCCGCGAACCAGTACTGGTAATCGGCGTTTCCGGGCGCAAGCTCAACCGCGTGCTCGAACCCCTCGAGCGCGTCTTTACGTTGTTCCTTCGCAGCGTCGCCTCGGACCCGCTCGGCCTCGATCGAAGCGACGCGCGCCAGTGCGAAACTCCAGCGCGCCGCCTGAGGCTCGCGCTTTGCCTGCGCCTCCAAGACTTTGCGGGCCGCGGCGAGCTCTTCCGGCTTTGGCAACGGATCCTTCGACCAGATGTCCCGCGCGACGAGCGTGTAGGCGGCGTCGGGGGTGAGCTCGGCGGTCCGCGCCGGCGCGACCACGAGAAGGGCCAGGAGCGTTACTGCGGTTGCTGTGAGGAGGCGCGGCATCCATGGAGATTATGTGAAGCGGCGTAGGGTTTCAAACGATTTCCGCGCCGAAGCCCGACGCCGCACCGGTTCAAGGTTTTCCTGGCTTACAATACATTTGTACGGTATACTTGTCCCACGCACGGATCTTCGGAAGGAGGCAAGGCATGGGACGCACGCCGGCCGGTCAGACGCGCGAAAAAGTCTTCCGGTTCGTCCGTGATCGTCTGGCCGGGGGACGCCCGCCGACGGTGCGAGAAGTGATGGAAGCGTTCGGCTTTCGCTCCCCGCAGACCGCGCGCGAGCACCTCGATGGTCTCGTCGAGGACGGGCGGTTGAAAAAAGAGCCCAAGGTCGCGCGCGGCTTCCGCCTCCCTGGCCGCGGCGAGGCGCCGACGGTCATGGTGCCTCTTCTCGGTCACGTCCCCGCCGGCCCGCTCGAACTGGCGATCGAAGATTTCGAAGGGCACCTCCCCGTGCAAACCCGGCGTGCGCCCGGCGAATTGTTCAGCCTGCGCGTGCGCGGGGACAGCATGAAAGACGCCGGCATCCTGGACGGCGACATCGTGATCGTGCGCCGCCAGCCGCGGGCCGATTCGGGCGAGATCGTGGTCGCGATGGTCGGCGACGAGGCCACGGTCAAACGCTTCCGTATGAAGCGCGGGCGCATCGAATTGCATCCCGCGAACGACGCCTACCAGCCGATCGTCCCCGAGTCCGGCGATGTGAAGATCCTGGGCAAGGTCGTCGAAGTGCGCCGGGTTCTGGAATAGCGATGGCCGCGAACGCAGGGAGCGAGAAGACGGGACTGTCCCCTATTTTCCCGACAAGCGGTATCCGGGGAGCTTGTCGGGAAAAAGGGGACAGTCCCGTCTTCTCGCTCCCTGCGTTCGCCGCCCGGCTCACCGAGATATCCGCGTCGGTTTCGGGTGCCCCGCTGACGCTGACGTTCCGGCTCGTGCTCGACGCGCAGCGCCGCGGCGAACCGGTGGCGTGGATCGGTCGCAAGGATGCGCCGTTTTATCCGCCCGATGCCGCCGATACCGGCGTCGACCTCGCGGCCCTCGCCGTCGTGTGGACGGGGAATGCCGTCACGGCGGCGAAGGCGGCCGACCTTCTGGTGCGGTCCGGGGCGTTCGGCCTCGTCGTGCTCGATCTGGGCGCCGAGGCGCGCCTCCCCATGCACGCGACCTCGCGCCTGGCGATGCTTGCCAGGCAGCACGACGCGGCGATCGTGTGTCTTACCGACAAAGACGCGGCGCGGGCGTCTCTGGGCCCGCTCGTCTCGCTGCGGGCGCACACCGCCTCGCGTGCTCGCGGCGAGGGGGGAGGCTTTCGCTGCGAGGTTGTCGCCCTGAAAGACAAACGCGGGGGAACAACCTGGAACATCGTGGAGGTGTGTCGTGGACCAGACGGCCTGCATTGATCTTCCCGCGTTCCCGCTCCAGCTCTTGCTGCGCAAGCACCCGGACTGGCGCCTACACCCGGCGGCCGTCGTCGAAGCCGACACGCCGCAGGGGACGATCCTCTGGATCAACGAAAAAGCCCGCGTGGCCGGGATCCGTACCGGCATGCGTTACGCGGCGGGGCTGTCGTTAGCGGCGGGATTGCGCGCTGCCGTCGTCACCCCGAAAGAGATCGCCGACGAGGTTGCGCAGTTGGCGGAGCTGCTCCGGCGTTTCACGCCCTTCGTCGAACCCGGCGATGACGAGCCCGGCGTCTTCTGGCTCGATGCGAGGGGGCTCGAACGTTTGTTCGGTTCGCTGTCCGAGTGGGCGTCGTCGTTGCACGCCGAACTCGTCCGCGCCGGGTTCGTCGCGTCGATCGCCGTCGGCTTCGACCGCTTCGCACTGTATGCCGTTGCCAAAGAAAGATGGAAAGGGGACAGTCCCCTTTTTCGCCACAAAGCGGTATCCGAGGAGCTTTGCAAGAAAAAGGGGACTGTTCCCTTTCCTATCCTCTTTGATTCCGTAGCACACGAGCGCGCAGCGGCGCGCGAGGTCCGGCTCGACCGGCTGTCGCTCCCGACCTCGGCGCGCGACACGCTCTTGAAGCTGGGCGTCACGACCGTCGGTCAGTTCGTCGATCTCCCGCTCGATGGCGTGGGCGTGCGCTTCGGGCCCGAGGTCCGCCGCCTTCATCGTTTGGCGTCAGGCGCGTTGACGCAGCCGCTCGTCCCCGATCACCCCGACGTCCCCGCGATGCGACGGCTGATCTTGGACAACCCAGAGCTCGACGCTTCACGCATCATCGCGCGCATCGAAGAGGCGATCGGCCCGATGTTGGACGAGATCGCAGACAAAGGGCGCGCTTTAGCCGAGCTGCAGATCGCTTTCCGCTTCGAGCGCTTGGGCGACCACCTCGAATCGATTCAGCCGGCGACGCCGACCCTCGTCCCCAAGGTTCTGCTCGAGTTGATCCGCCTACGCCTGCAGGCGGTGCGGCAGCTCCCCGACGGCGTGATGGAAATCATCCTCGTCGCGCGCGAGACGCCGACCGTCGAAAAACAGCGCGAGCTGTTCGCCGTCAAGAAGCGTCGCGACCTCGAAGCCGGGGCCAGGGCTTTAGCTCGCGTCAAGGCGGCGTTGGGCGACGATGCGGTCGTGCGTGCCGAACCGCGCGACGCACATCTCCCCGAAGACCGGTTCGCGTGGGTTCCCCTGTCCGCGCTGACCGAGGCCAAGCCCCGCCTCGTGGACGAGCCGCGTCTCATCCGCCGCCTCTACACGACGCCGGTGCCGCTCCCGCCGCGTGAGCGTCACGAGCCCGACGGCTGGCTGCTGCGCGGGTTGGCGCAGGGGCCGGTCGTGAAGGTGAACGGACCGTACAGGGTGTCGGGACATTGGTGGAAGCAGCCGACCTTCCGCGACTACCACTTTGCCGAGACGAAAAACGGCGAGAACTTGTGGGTGTTTTACGACCGTGGGCGGAGTCGATGGTACTTGCAAGGACATGTGGGATGAGAACCGCGTCGGCTCTTCACTATGTACGTTCCACTCCTCTGTAAGTCTTCCTTCTCCTTTCTCGAAGGCGCTTCCCAGCCCGAAGAGCTGATCGAGGCTGCGGCCGCTTGCGGCCTCGCGTCGATCGCGCTGACCGATCGCGACGGTGTCTACGGCATCGTCGAGGCCCACGTCGCCACGAAAGAGACGGGGGTCAAGCTGATCGTCGGCTCTGAGCTGTCGATCGACGACGGTTCGACGATCGTGCTCCTCGCCACCAATCGCACGGGCTACGCGAACCTCTGCCAGCTGATCACACTCGGACGGCGCCGCTCGGAAAAAGGATCGAGCGTCGTCGGCTGGCGCGAGGTGTACGAGCACGCCCCGGATCTCGTCGCGCTGTGGGGGGGTGAGCGCAGCCTTTTGACCAAAGAGCTCGATCCGTTTTTCGTGGGAGCCGGCCTGAAAGAAGCCTTCGGCGACCGCGTCTACGCGATGGCAGCGCGGCACCGCCGCGCGGAAGAGCCGCGCCAAGAGGCGCGCTTGAGGCACCGCGCGACGAAGCTGTCGATCCCTATCGTCGCCGCGCATGAGGTGCTCTACCATCAGAAATCGCGGCGGCCTCTCCAGGACGTCTTCACCGCGCTCCGCTACAAAGTGAAGCTGTCGGAGGCGGGGCGCCTGCTCAAACCCAACGATGAGCATGCGTTAAAGACGCCGATCGCGTTCCGGCGCCTGTTCGAGGACGACCAGGCCGCGGTGGCGCGCACCGAGGACGTCGCCGCGCGCTGCACCTTCTCTCTCGACCAACTGCGCTACCGCTACCCGGCCGAAAAGCTCCCCGACGGCGCGACCTCGTCGGAGTGGCTGCGCACGCTGACCTTTCGCGGGGCACGCGAACGCTACGGTGGCGAGCCGTCGCAAGCCGTCGTCGATCAGCTGAACAAAGAGCTCGCCCTCGTCGCAGACCTCGACTATGGCGGCTACTTCCTTACGATGTGGGAGATTGTCCGCTTCTGCCGCGAGCAGGGGATTCTCTGCCAGGGGCGCGGTTCCGCCGCGAATTCGGCGGTGTGCTACGTGCTCGGGATCACCGCGGTCGACCCGGTCGCGATGGGTTTGCTCTTCGAGCGTTTCCTCTCGAAAGAGCGCGCCGAGCCGCCGGACATCGATCTCGACATCGAGCACGACCGCCGCGAAGAGGTCATCCAGCACGTTTATGCTAAGTACGGAAGGACGCACGCGGCGATGGTGGCGAACGTCATCCGCTACCGCGTGCGCTCGGCGGTGCGCGAGGTGGGGAAGGTGCTCGGCCTCCCCGAGACGGCGCTCGACCGGGTGTCGAAGATCCTCCCGATGTACGGCGACGTCGACCCGTCCGCGTTTTCGCATGCGGGACTCGATCCGGAACACCCCACGCACCAGCATTTGATCCGCCTCGCGTCCGAGCTGCTCGATTTCCCGCGACACCTTTCGATCCACCCCGGTGGGTTCCTGCTGGGGCACGAGCCGGTGGCGACGATCGTCCCGATCGAAAACGGTTCGATGCCCGACCGCACGGTGATCCAGTGGGATAAGGACATGATCGAAGAGTTGGGGCTCTTCAAGGTCGACCTCCTGGGCCTGGGCGCGCTCAACCAGCTCCACAAGGGGTTCGACCTGCTGCGTCAGCACAAGGCCATCGACCTCGGGCTCGCGACGATTCCCAAAGAAGATCCGGCCACCTACGACATGATCTGCGCCGCCGACACGGTGGGCGTCTTCCAGATCGAAAGCCGGGCGCAGATGGCGATGTTGCCGCGCCTGAAGCCGCGGACCTACTACGACCTCGTCATCGAAGTATCGATCGTGCGCCCCGGCCCGATCACCGGCGGCATGGTTCATCCCTATTTGAAGAGGCGCTCGGGAGAAGAACCCGTCGTGTTCCCGCACGAGTGCCTTGCGCCGGTGCTCGCGAAAACGCTCGGCGTTCCGCTGTTTCAAGAGCAGGTGATCCGACTCGCGATGGTCGCCGCCGATTACACCCCCGGCGAGGCCGACCAGCTGCGCCGCGACATGGCCGCGTGGCGGAAGACGGGGCGGATCGAACGGCACCGCGAGCGTCTGGTATCGCGCATGACCGCGAAAGGGATCGAAGAGGAATTCGCCCAGCGCGTCTTCGAGCAGATTCGCGGTTTCGGCGAGTACGGCTTCCCCGAAAGCCACGCCGCGAGTTTCGCGTTGATCGCTTACGCGACCGCGTGGATGCGCCGGCACCACCTCGACGCGTTTACCTGCTCGCTCTTGAACGCCCAACCGATGGGTTTCTACACGGCCTCCACAATTATCGACGACGCCAAGCGCCACGGCCTCGTCGTGTTGCCCGTCGACGTCACGGTCAGCGCCTGGGATTGCGAAATAGGGGACAGTCCCCTTTTTCTTTCAAAATCAGTTTTAGAAGAAATAGGGGACTGTCCCCTATTTCCCGTCCGGCTCGGTCTCCGTTGCGTCAAGGGGCTACACGAGGCGACGGCGCGGCGCCTTCTCGAAGCGCGCGCCGAGCGGGCGTTCGCGTCGATCAACGACGTTGTGCGACGCGCCAAGCTCGACGACGGTGCGACCGCGCGCCTCGCGGAAGCGGGAGCATTCGCGCCCTTCGAGAAGAATCGCCGTGGCGCGCTGTGGGCCGGAAAGAAGAGTTCGAAGTTGAGAGCTAACGAGGAGACCCCTCGCTCAGCATTCCGCTTGGATCTCTACACCCAAGAACCTCCCGCCGCCTTCGCCGATCTCGATGTCTACGAGGCCATCGGCTGGGACTACGCGACGATGAACCTCTCCGCACAGGGGCACCCGCTCGAGCCCTTGCGCGCCGCGATGCGCGCGAAACGTCTCCCCGATGCGGGGGAGATTCGCTCGATGCCCGATGGAAGCCGCACGCACTACGCTGGGCTCGTCATCTGCCGCCAACGTCCCGGCACCGCCTCGGGCGTCGTCTTCCTCACGCTCGAGGACGAAACGGGCTTCGTCAACGTCGTCATTTGGTCCAAGGTCTACGAGCAACATCGCGTGCTCGTGAAAACAGCGTCGTTCCTTGGCGTAACCGGGAAACTTCAGGTGCAAGACGGTGTCACGCATTTGATTGCCGACAGTTTCTGGCGGCCGAAAATCGACACGCGACCGGTCGAGGTGGGAAGCCGGGACTTCCATTGAGCTAACATCCCGCTCGGAGAAAACGTGTGAGCTCGCTCGATCGCCCCGCGTCCCGCGGTCCCGTTCTCGTTTGCGGCCTCAACCAGCTGGGGATCGCGGTGGTCCGCCAACTGGTCGCGAAGGGTGAGACGGCGCGGGCTTTGGCTTCCGCCGATGAGGTCGCCAGCTACTCGCACGAATTGAAACGCCTCGGTGTGCCGGCCTGTATCGGAGTGGCGAGTTCGGCGGGAGAGCTGGAGGCCGCCGGGCTCCACGAGGCGTCCGCCGTCATCCTTGCCGCCAATGACGACGCCGAAAATGTCGACGCCGCATTGACCGCGCGACGCATCCGGCCTGGGGTCCCAATCGTCGCGCGCGTATTCGATCCGTCGCTGGGGCGGTACCTCGAAGACACCGAGGATGCGTTGCGTGTGCTCTCCGTGTCCGGGCTCGCCTCGCCTCGCTTCGCCGACCTCGCCATGCGAGCGGCCAAAGAGGCCCGCGCGGAGCGGGCCGCTTCGTCCCGCGTCAAGCTTCGGGAGAGGAAGCGAGGCGTCCCGCTCCGCGTGGACCCGATCCTCGTGCGTCTGGCGCTCGTCGCGTCGTTGGTCACGCTGCTGTCGGTCTGGTTTTTCGCTCGAGCCTTGAGCGTGAGCCTCTTCGATGCGCTCTACTTCGTCGTCGAGACGATTACGAACACCGGCTACGGCGACTTCATGATCCGAGAAGCCGGCCCTTCCGCCAAGCTGGTCGCCATCCTTCTCATGATCGGCGGCGCCGGCTTGCTCGCGCTCGTCTACGCCCTCGTCACCGGCTGGTTCATCGCGCGTCGGCTCGAGGTGCTCCAAGGCCGGCTGCCCGAGCGCGGGAAAGGCCACGCGGTCATCGCCGGGGCGGGGAACGTCGGTTTCCGTGTCGCGCAGTTGCTCGCCGCCGCCGGCCTCAGGGTCGTCGTGATCGAGCGCCAGACCGACAGCCGCAACGCCTCCGCGCTTCGGTCCGAAGGACATCACGTCATCGTCGCGGATGCCGGCCTCAACGAGTCGCTCGACCTCGCCGGAGTGGATCGCGCTTCGGTCGTTTTGGCGCTCACCGACTCGGACGCAATCAACCTCAAGGTCGCCCTCGCGGTTCGAGGGCACGGACTCGACGTTCCCGTGGTGATCCGCGTGATCTCGCCCGAGCTATCCGGTCACCTCCATGGCCGGAAGGGGATCGTCACGGTCTCGCCGATCGCGGTGGCCAGCGAGACCTTCGCGAGCGAGGCGCTGGCGTTGCGGCGGAGTGCGGCGGGCGGCGGCCTCTAGAAACGGCGCGTCCAGTCGACCAACGCCTCCAGGAATCCCTTGAGATGCTCGCGCGTTTTCTCGTCGATCAGCCGTCCCTCGGCGTCGAACTTGTCCCGGCACGAGGCGACGACGACCTCGGGCTTCGGCATGGCGTAGGCTTCAAGGGCCTGGAGCGTGAGCCGAAGCTGGGGCTGCATGCGCATCGTGCCGCTTCCGCCTTGGCTGGCCCCCATGAGGGCCACCGGCTTTTTGCGAAACGGAGCCTTGCCGGGCGGACGCGAGACCCAGTCCAGCGCGTTCTTCAGCACGCCGGGCACGCCGTAGTTGTACTCGGGGCTCGCGAACAGCACGGCGTCGGCGTTTTGAAGCGCGTCTCGAAGCGCGGCCACGGGGGCCGGATCTCCCAAGATCTCGAGGTCCTGGTTGAACATCGGCACGTCGGCGAGACCGAAGGGCACGATCTTCATCTCGGCGGGCGCGAGCTCGGCGGCCGCACGGAGGAGCCAGCCGTTGTAAGACGCGACACGAAGACTCCCGACGATACCCGTGACGCGAAGGGTTGTGGCCATCAGCGGGTCTCCGTGTTCCCGATCATTGTGACGACCTCGGCTGGGAGCGCGACATCGCGCTCTCCTTCCTTGAAGTCCCGACGTGCCCCATTGACGTAGAGGATCACCGCGAGTGTGTCGGAGGCCGGGTCGGCGAGGAAGACGGCGTTGTTCACGCCTCCCTGATGAGGCTTGCTCCCCGTGACGTAGAAGACGCCGCCGTCTTTCATGAGAGGACTCTGAACGTTCATGTTTTCGAGGAACGTCTTCAGGGCCGTCCCCAGCAGAGCCTCGAGGCGTTTCCGGACGACCTGCTCTTTCCAAAGCGAGACGGTGTCGGGATAGGACCCTGCAAAACGGTTCAGCTCATCGAGCGGGGCATTCCCGAACTCGCCGCGCGGAACGCCCGCAACCGCGCATCCTGAAAGCTCTCGGCCGTCGAGGGCGATCTTCGCCTTGAGGCTCCGAAGCTCGCCGGACATGGAATCCACGCAGCGATCCGGCGTCAGGGCGATCTCGAGCGTCGAAACGACGGGGCCGTCGGTCTTGGTCGCATAGACGACGGCGCCGGACGCGGTGCGTGTGAAAGCGTACGGATAGACTCGACCCTTCGGCAGTGCGGGCGAGCGGTAGACGATGCCGTTCTCACGGATCTCTACCGCCCAGAACGGCTCGTTGCCGTAGGCCACGAACTCGCCTACGAAAACAGGCGCAACGCAGGCCAGGCCGTCGCGC
>JANMVW010000041.1:0-3213 GCA_031393555.1 Acidobacteriota bacterium | reverse complement strand
CCGTCACGTACGTGTCGCGCCGCGAGTTGCCATCCGAGACGACGAGGCTGCCGCCCGCGCCGGATGCCACCGAACGGTTGTAGGAGAAGTCCCAGCCTTGACCCATCGTCGTCAGACGACCCTCGCGCGAGCGGTACTTCCTGCTCCATTCGAAATCGAATCCGCGGCCCTCGATGACCAAGTCGCTGGCTTCGAGGTCGAACTCGCCGGAGAAGAGGTAAGTTCCCCCGCCGAGATCAGCCATTCCGTAATCTGGTGGGTGTCCTGAATGCCCCTTACAGCCCCCGGCCGCTCGCTCCTTGATGCCCGGGTCCTCGACATAGCTCGCGACGCCGGGATGCGCGTGGGGCATGTGGTAGTCGCCACAGATAGAGAGCCCCTCGCTCGCCCCATTCGGCGCCTCGAGCCCGGTTCCGCCGCCGCTGCACGAAGCCGCGCTCGAAAACACCGTCCCGGTCGCCGGGGCACTCGTCGTCGCGCTGCACGCGTCGGTGCCGACGCACGTGATTTGAGCTCCGTTGTCCGCACCGGCGACCGAAAGCGCCAGCGTCGGAGCGTCGACACCGACGTTGACCGCACCCTTTTTCCACTGGAAGTGGAGCGTCCCCTGCCCCGAGGCGCGGACCGAGAACGCCGTGGCATCGCCCGGACACGCTGCCGCCGAGGCCGGCTGAGCTTGGATAACGGGGGCGATCGTGTCGTGTGCGCAGATACCATCGACACAACGGTCGCGTGTGCACGCGATGGCGTCGTTGCACAGAACCGAACAGTCGCAGACCATCCCGGCCCGCGGGGTTCCACCCGTCACGGAACCAAGCGTCGCATCGCCGCAATCGTTCTTTGCGCGCACGAGGTAAAAGAAGGCCGTACCCGGGGCAGGGATAGCGGAGTCGGTCGAGCTCGTCGTAAGGCCCTCGGGATCGAAGCACTGACTCGGGGGGCCGGCGGCGAAATTCGAGGGCGAGGTCGAGCGCAGCGTGTCGTAGCGAACCGACGAGCCCAACCCGCCCACGGCGGCGGGAGCGGTCCACGACAGTGTCGATTTGTCGGACGCGAAGAGAAGCTGCAACGCTTCACTCGGCGTGGCCCAAACCTGGGAGTTGCCGTCGTTGCAGTCGCCCGCTTGGGGAAACCCGTCGGCATCGGCGTCGATGAGAGCGTGCGCCGGGAGCGCCGTGGCGAGCAGGGCCAGGAACGCAACTGAAAAAGTGAACGCAAATCGTACGATTGGTCGCATCCCACACCTCATCGACTTCGATGCGCGAACGTTTCTGGACCCCCCCAAAAACAGCGTGCGCTTAACATACGCGGGTCCTTCGGTTTGTAAACCGGGATTTGGCTTTCTATTTGTGGGACTTTTTGGGAGCCGCCGCGTTTGCACGTCGACCGAACCGATACGAAACGCTCTTCGGCGTCCGAGGCCCCTACACGCACAAACAGTGGTCGACGGCACCGATCAGTTCGTCGGATCCGACGGATCGTGGCGAGAACGCCTCGAAAGCTCTACGACACTAGTTGCCGAGTTCGACGCCGATTCCGTCCACCCTTCCGTCGGGGGCGAACATGAACTTGAACGTCCCGACCGGGCCGTTCGATCCTTTCGCCCGGACGGTGACCTCGGCATCGACGCTGTCGAGGATGCCTTCAGGATCGAGCCGTCCCAAGTCGTCGCGCATCTGCGTCAATCGTTTCTCTCGCTCGGCTTCGTCCATTCCTGGCCGAGGGGTCGCATGGGCAGCGCGGAAGGCGCGCATCGCGTCGAATCCTTTCGCATTGAAAGCGTCGAACCAGGCGCGGATGACGGCGTCCCGTCCCGAGGTTCCGAGCGGCTTCGCCGCCCCCGCCGCGGCGGCCGGCTTCGGCACCGGGACGTCATCGCCATGCGCCAAACGCCCGAGCGCGTGCGAAATTTTTCCGCCGCGCACCTCGGAGTCGTTGGTCGACAGGATGACGACGATCGCGTCATCCGTGTAGCGCAGGAAGTCGGCGAAGAACGTGCCGTTCCCGCCGTTGTGCTCGATCAGTCGTCCGCCCCAGGCGGATTCCCCGATCGACCAGCCGTAGCCGTAGTACGTGTCCGCGCCCGGGCCTTCTTTCACCTGACGGCGGAACATTTTTTCTTTCTCTGCGGCGGAGAGCACCGTGTCGCCGGTGAGCGCCACATGCCAGCGGAGCATGTCGTCGAGAGTCGAGCTGATGCCGCCGTTGGCGCGCAGGGCCCAGTACGGACCGTCTTTGTCCCACGGCTTTTCGTTGATGCGTCCCCATCGCTTTCCATCGTGATAGCCAACAGCAACCTTGGTCTGCGGCCAGGCGGGCAACTTGTAGCCGGTGTCGCTCATCTTGGCTGGGAGGAAGAGGTTCTCCCGAAGGTATTGCTCATACGGCTTGCCCGAGGCGAGTTCGATGACGGCGCCGAGCAGGCTATAGCCGGAATTTGCGTAGAAGTAGGCCTCGCCGGGCTTGCTTCGTAGCTTCGAGGCGAGGGTCCGCTTCACGTACTCGTCGCGCGACACGGGATCGTAGTCGCCGGCGAAGTCGGATTCGAGACCCGAAGTGTGCGTGAGCAGTTGGTGCAGCGTGATCGCCCGCTTGTCCTCCGGGACTCCCGGGAAGTACTTCCCGATCGGGTCCTCGACGTGCAGCTTCCCCTGCATTTCGAGTTTCAGAATCGCCGCCGCGGTGAACTGCTTCGTGATCGAGCCGACGCTGAACACGGTGTCGGCGGTGTAGGGAACTCCGTTCTCACGGTCCGCGAGACCGTAGCCCTTGCGCAACAAGACGGTGCCGCCCTTCCACACGAGCACGTTCCCGCGAAAATCAGCGGCCACGAGCCAACGATCGAGTTGATCCCCGAGCGGCGATTCTGCGGGGACGGGGGCGGCGGTCAGTGCGGCGGCAAGCAACAAGGTTGTAAGCATGGGTACTCCTACGCGCGGAGCCCTCGTTTAGACGACTCGGCGAACAGTGGGCTGTTTCCTTGTCCCTACTCGGGCTTCCAGTCGGGGACACGCCCGGGAGTCCAGGG
This sequence comes from Acidobacteriota bacterium, assembly GCA_031393555.1. Classification (GTDB taxonomy): domain Bacteria; phylum Acidobacteriota; class Polarisedimenticolia; order Polarisedimenticolales; family DASRJG01; genus DASRJG01. Next base: position 185 of record JANMVW010000041.1, on the reverse strand, counting down.
CGCCCCCGCCGCTTCCGCCTTGTCCTCGAGCCGCTTGAAGTCCGTGAGAATGAGGGTGCGCAGCTTCGCCAGGATCGGGGCGAACTCCGCCGCCGCGATGTCGTAGTTTCGACGCTGCGTCGCCGTCGGCGCGGATGTCGAATCCCAGTGACCGGAAACAATGGTCTGGACGCGGTCCACGATCG
>JANMVW010000038.1:0-38497 GCA_031393555.1 Acidobacteriota bacterium | reverse complement strand
CTCGAACACGATGGAGACCACGACGAGAAAACAAAACAGTACGACAGGGCGCCGCACCGAGCGCTCGGCGGGGACCCGTTTCCCTACTCGCCGAGCGCGGCGTCGTGCCTCACGTCGTTTCGAAACACGCTTGTTTTGGGCCTAGAGTCAGAGCAGCTTGGCACGCAGCACGGTCACCGCGCGTCCGCCCAAAAAGACACGATCGCCTTTCACGGTGCACAAAACGGTACCGCCGCGCACCGAGGCCTGATACCCGGTGAGCGAGTCCGTCCCGAGTTTTCCGGCCCAGTACGGCGCGAGGGCGCAGTGGGCCGATCCCGTCACCGGGTCCTCGTCGACTCCTGCAGCAGGCGCGAAAAAACGCGAGACGAAGTCTCTCTCCGGAGTCGCCGAGCGCGCCGTCACGATGACGCCGCGAACGTTCAGCATGGCGAGCGCGCGCAACTCAGGTCGGACCGCTTTGACCGCCGTTTCGTCCGCAACCTCGACGAGCCAGTCCATTCTGTTTTTTCCGGCGAAGGAAAAAGGCACGTTCAGCGATTGGACCAAAGCCGCCGGCGCGGGGCTCGAAGTCACCGGCTCGCTGGGGAAATCCATCCGGATCGTGTCGCCCTCGCGCCACGCGCTGAGCTCGCCGCTTTTTGTGTGGAAGCGGGCGCGCTCGTCGGCGGGCAAGATGCGCTCGTCCCACAGAACGTGCGCCGACGCGAGCGTGGCGTGGCCGCAAAGATCGACCTCGATGGTCGGCGTGAACCAACGGAGGTCGTAGGCGCCATCGTCGCGGCGCACCAAAAAGGCCGTTTCCGCGGCATTCATCTCGGCCGCGACGACTTGCATCCATTTTTCGGGCGCCGCGCGTTCGAGGATGCACACGCCTGCCGGGTTCCCCGAAAATGGCCGGTCGGCAAACGCGTCGACTTGGTAAATGATCCACGACATACGCGCAGCTTATCGCGAAGCGCTGCTACGATGCGATCCGCTCATGGCCCGCCTTCGCTATCCTCTCGTGCTGTTCGACGCCGGCGACACGCTCGTCGCCCCTCGGGAATCGTTCGGGGCTGTGTACGCGCGGGTCCTTGGCACCCTCGGTGTCACGCTTCCCGCCGCCGATCTGGAACGCGGCTTGCGCCTGTGCTGGGCGGAGACGAACCGCGCTCTCGAGCCCGGCGTGGACAGGTACGCGATGGGCGGAGCCGGTGAAAACGCCTACTGGCTCCGGTTCGTTGCGGGGACGCTCGCGCGTACACCCGGAGCGCCACGCGACGGGGCGTTCGCGGCGAGCGCGCTGGCACCTCTGCGCGAGGCGTTTCGCGACCCGGAATCGTGGCGGGTTTTCGACGACGTGGTTCCGGTGCTTTCGGCGCTACGCGACGGTGGGGCGAGGCTCGCCATAGTGTCCAACTGGGACTCGGGCTTGCCCAAGTTGCTCGAACGGCTCGGCCTGGCATCCTGGTTCGACACGATCGTCGTGTCGCATCTCGAAGGGGTGGAAAAGCCGAGGCCTGAGCTGTTCCTGCGCGCGGTGGCGCGCCTTGGCGGGAGGCCCGACGAGGCGCTGCACGTTGGGGATGTGCCCGAACTCGACGGGGTGGGGGCAACGGCGGCCGGGATCGCGAGCGTGATCATCGATCGGCGGCGCCGTCTGAGCGCCGGGCAAGCCGCGCAACCGGATCTTTCGACGGTGCCCGGGATCGCCCAAAACGGCGGGATCTAGTTCAGCCCTTCGGCACCGGCGTCTTCAGGATCTCTTGCTTTTTGGCCGCGAGGGCGGCCCCGAGATCGGTTTCGCTCGAAAGCAGCACCGAGTCCACGACGCCGTCCGGGCGGATGACGACGATCGTCGGCGTCGAGACGACCTGATAGATCGCGCCGATCTGCATGTCCTTGTCGATGAACGTCGGGAAGTTGAAACCGCTGATTTTGCAGTACTCCGCCGTGCGGGCCTTCGTCGCGTCATCCGTGATGCGCGCGGCGGAAATCACGTTTATCCCGTCCGAATGGTCTTTGAGCCACTCGTTCAATTTGGGCAGCGACGCCTTGCAATGAGGGCAGTCGACCGACCAGAAGATGAGCACGTTGACCTTGTCGGAGGCGAGCATCGACGAAAAGCTGCGGGCAGCCGCGTCGTTGATGAACGGCGCCTCGAAATCAGGACACTTCTTTCCAACAAGCTCCGTGACCGGGTAATAGTTCGTGAGCGCTCCGTAGGTGCCGATCCTTCCGGTGCTCGCCAGGCGGCGGATCGCCCCTTCGACGTCGAGCTTGTATTCGAGCGACTGCGTCAGGCCCCCGCCGTTGGTCATCCGCAACTTCCCCTCACCATCGACAATCGCGATGTTCGGGACGGCGTGAACCTGGAGCTCTTGCAGGAGGCGGAATCCCTCGTCGTTCAGGACGGGCGCTTTCAGCTTCAGCGCCGCGATGCGCGCCTTGAGCGGCCCGAGATCGGTGGAGCCGAACGCCGGCGCAGCGATCGGAAGAAACGCGACCTTGCCCGCTCCGGCCTTGTCGACGGCCGCCTGAGTATCCAGAAGAATTTTTTCCGAGCGTGGGTTCCCAGCCATCCAGTACACGAAGACGATCGGTTTCTTTCCGAGGTAAGTCGCGAGATCGACGGTCGCGGGCTGACCCGGCACGTCGTTGACGTTCCCGAATTTCGCCGCAGGAAACGCGGCGCCGAAATTCACCGGGGGAACGGGGGCGAGACCCGCGACGGGCGGAGTCGCGGCCGGCCGCGACCCGGACTGAGCGAACAAGAAGCCGCTGGCCGCAATCATGAAGGCGGTGACGACGGCCAGGCGACGGGCGATCCTAGAAGTCATCAACGTCCACCTCCCCGCGTTCCACCGACCCTTTGGCGCCGGCCGCGGACAAAGAACACGAGATTCTAGCCCACGCGCGGCGGTCGCGCTTACGGCAGGAAGTAGAAGGCCAGGCCCAAGATCGCGTAGACGCCGAGAAGCTGCGCCCCCTCCATCCAGTTCGATTCGCCGTCCATGGCGACAAGAGTCGCCACTCCCGCTGCAATCGTCACCGCCACGACCTCGAACGTGGTGAAAACGAGGTCCATGGGGCGCCCGAACGCATACGATGCGAACACCAGGACCGGCGCGACGAAAAGAGCCACCTGGATGCTGGACCCGATCGCGATGTTGACGGCGAGATCCATCTGGTTCTTCAGGGCCATCAGGACCGCCGTCGAGTGCTCGGCAGCGTTTCCGATGATCGCGACCAGAATCACGCCGACGAAAACTTCCGTGAATCCCAAGGCCTTTGCCGTGGCCTCGACGGCGCCGACCAGCGTCTCGCTCATCAGGGCCACTCCCGTGGTCGCGGCCGCCAGTACGATGACGCTCTTTTTGACCGACCACGATTCGGCGCCCGCAAGGTGGCTCTCGCCCACCTTTTCGCCCGTGTAGAGATGGCGGTGGGTCTTCAACGAGAAGAACAGGCTGGCGATGTAAAGCACGAACAACACGATCGCGATCTCGAGGCTCATCTGGCGTTCGCGCGCCGCCGCGGTGCCGTGGACGATGTGATGAAAGATCGCGGGGACGACCAGGCCGATCGCAGACAAGACCAGGAGCGTCGCGCCGATCCCGGCCGAGGTGCGGTTGAACGTCTGGCGCCGGTACTTGATGCCCCCCGCCAACACCGCGAGACCCAAGACGAGCAAAATGTTGCCTATGATCGACCCGGTGATCGAGGCCTTGACGACGTCGTAGAGCCCGGCGCGCAGTGCCACGAGGGCGATGATCAGCTCCGCCGCATTGCCGAAGGTGGCATTGAGCAGGCCGCCGATCCCGGAGCCCATCCGCCCCGCAAGGTGCTCCGTCGCGCGCCCCATGAAGGCCGCCAGCGGAACGATGGCCGCCGCCGAGGCCGCGAACACCCAGGGCGCCGGAGCGTGAATCCCATGAACGATCAGGGCGACCGGGAGGAAGAGCAGGAGGACAATGAACGGGTCAAATCGCAATTTTGTCCGGGGCATGCGCTTCTCCGTAATTCACGTGTGACGTTTTGGGAGTTTAGCAGCGTCGCTCTCCCCGATGGTCCCGGAATGGGCATTTGGCGATTGTTTCGACCCCTCGTGGGACTTAAGATTCAACCGATGCGCCTGCCCCTCACCTTGCTCGTCGTCGCCTTGGCCGCCGCGGGCGGGTGCGCAGGGACCGCGCGGGCGACCGCGGCGTCGACGCCGCGCGCCCAGGCCGTGGAAATCGCCGGGGATCCGCCCAAGGCGCTCGAGGCCGCGACATTCCCCGAGCCTTTTGACGACCCTCCGGACGTCGAGAATGGTGTCGTTCACATCGTGCAGCCCGGGCAGACCCTGTGGCGCATTGCGCGCGCGTACGACGTTCCTCTGGACACGCTCGCCGAGAAAAACGGCATCGCTGATCCTTCGCGCGTCGACGTGGGGACGCCGATCTTCGTTCCCGGCGCGCGCGCCACGATCGTCGTGGCCCCCTATCCGGCGCCGCCTCCGACCGCACGTCTCGGTCCCGCCGTCCCGCCGGACTCCTCGGCCGACTTCCTCTGGCCCGTCGATGGTGGGACGTTCTTGCGACCGTTCGGAGAACAACGGTGGCACCACACGCACGCGGGAATCGACATTCGTGGTGACCGCGGAAAGAACATCCTCGCGGCAAGAGACGGCGTCGTCGCCTTCTGCGGACGAACGAAAACCGGATACGGAACGATGGTCGTTCTGGACCACGGCGACGGCGTACAGACGCTTTACGCGCACGCGCAGGCGGTCCTCGTCAAGTCGGGAGAGGCCGTGCGACGCGGGCAGCCGATAGCGCTCGTGGGCCGCACCGGGAACGCGACCACCGAGCACTGCCACTTCGAAATTCGTCTCGAGAACCGCGCGGTCGATCCCATGACCTACCTGCTCGGGACGACGGAAGCGCACCGTTGAAGATCGAGGTGCGCTGCGGCGGCTGCGGCCGAGGCTACCTCGTCGATGAGGCGACCATCCCGTCGGGCGGGGGCCTCGTGTCCTGTCAGTCGTGCGGCGCCGGCGTCGAGTTGAAACCGTCACGCGTCTCGTTGCCGCCGCCGGCTGCTCGGCCCGCCGCGCTCGAACCGCAACCAGCGAGCGAAGTCTGCTGTCCACGATGCAAGTTCCACTTCGTTCCCGACCTGAAGTCCAAGCCGAAGGCGCTCGGAAGGCCGACGCTGCTCATCGTCGAGGACATGGATTACTTCGTCGAGATCGCCCGCGACGCACTCGGCGGACGATACGAGTTGAAAGTCGCGAAAGGTTTGGACGAGGCGCGCACGCTGCTGCTGCAGGGCGGAATCGACCTCTTGCTCTTGGACCTGACCCTCCGAGATGGAGAGGACGGCTTGCGACTCTTGCGGGAGCCGCCGGGAAAGATCTGTCCGGTGCTGCTTTTTACCGCGCAAGACGAGTCGGAGATGTACGGCGAAGGCTGGGAAAAACTCAAGACGCTCGGCATCGACGACGTCGTCATCAAGGGCATGAACATGGATGAGATGCTGTCGCGAAAGGTCGCCGAGATGCTTGGGGAGCCACTCCCGCAGGATGCCTACCGGCGCTAGAAGCGCACCGACCCGCCCAGGAGAATGCTCGTCCCGCCTAAATCCAGCGAGCCCGGGTTGATGGACGCAAAAGACCCTCCCGGGGTCGCATCGGACCACGATTGACGCACCTCGAACGTGATATTCCACTCCGGCGCAACGGGGAACTCGATGCCGACCATCGCGTAAGTTTGAAAAGCCAGGCCGCTGGCCACGAATCGATCGTAGACGATCGAGAGATCGGACGCGACGAAGTCCCCCTGTTCTTCGTACTGCCAGTACGACATCCCGACTCCGCCGCCGAGGTAGAACGTCGGTCGGCGCACGTAGTGGTTGCCGTCGGTCCCACGGCGCGCGTAGCGCCCGAGCGGTAGCACTCGAAGGCCCACGGAAAGCGGGAGATTGCTGAGTCTCGAATCGTGGATGATCGGGTCTCCAAAGTCATCGACGTAGAAGCGATCCGTCGAACTGACCGTCGAGGTGTAGAAATCGACGTTGGCGTCGAACTCCAAGTAGTTGTTGATCGTCGCGTTGTAGCCGACACCGCCGATCAATCCGTTGAAATCGCTGTGATCGAGTGTGAACGCGGCCTCATTCGTTGCCCAGAAGTCGCTGCTCCCGGTTGGGAAGAACCCCCCGAAACGGAAGTTGAACGCCCCGTCCCGGCCGGGAGGAGGGGCGGCGGCGGCCGACGCGGTGAGGAATACCCCCGCTGCGATCGTGGTGGCGGCCAAGAATCGTCTCATATCGATCTCCTTCGGCCGCACGCGACGGCTCGAAGAGGGTGGATAGCAACGGGCGCGCCACCCCGTGGTGCGCGGCACGAGTGGGGAATTCCGCTCCTCCCGCGGATCCTGTCATCGCGCGGGGACGGGGAAGACCTCCGTTCGGGACAGGAGCTATGGCTGGACCGTCATCGTCAGCGGCCGCCCGAGGTGAGGCGCTCGCGGGGGATCACCTGGGCCACCTCAAGGGCGGTTTGATAGCGGCCGAAGGGCGCAGAGATCTGCGCACCCTGAACGTGGGGGAGGAGCGCCTGCAGCGCCTCCTGGGCGATAGCAACACCTTCAATCCTCGCCCGGTCCTTCGTATCCGCGCGACGCATTCGCTCGAGGATGGCGTCGGGGACGCTCACCCCCGGCACCTCGTTGTTCATGAACTCGGCGTTGCGGTACGACGTCAGAGGCCAGACACCCGCGATCACGGGAATGCGGATGCCGCGCACGCGCTCGAGAAACCGCAGCAGCGCCTCGACGTCGAAGACGGGTTGGGTAATGCAAAACTGCGCACCCGCGTCGACCTTCCATTCGAACCGGGCGATCTCTCGATCCAGATCGGGGGACCCGGGATTGACGCCGCAACCGACGTAGAACGCGGTCGGATCTCCGATCGCGTTCCCTCCGACGTCGAGCCCGCGATTCAGTCGCGTCACCATATTGGTGAGTCCGATGCTATCGACGTCGAATACAGCGGTCGCGTCGGGGTAATCGCCGAGCTTGGGCGGGTCTCCCGTGATGATCAAGACATTGCGGAGTCCGAGTGAATGAGCGCCGAGCAAGTCGGACTGCATGCCCAGCAGGTTTCGGTCGCGGCAACAGTAATGGATGATCGTCTCGATCCCGATCTCACGCTCGAGGCGCACAGCCATTGCCATCGGACTCATACGCGCGGAAGCACGTGGGCCGTCCGGAATATTGATCGCGTCCACCCCGGCCTCGTGGAGCAGCTTCGCACCGGCCAGGGTCTTCACGAGATCGTGACCCCGTGGCGGCAGCATCTCGACGCTGACGACGAACTTGTCTTCCCCGACAGCCTTCGACAATCGCGAGCGTTCGCCCACTGGAACGGGCGTCACCTCGACCGACGCCGGGGTCGGAGCGGGAGCGCTCACCACAACCGTCGCGCGACGCGTCGGGGCTGCGGCGCGAACAGCGCCCCGGATGGCTTTGATGTGATCGGGCGTGGTCCCGCAGCATCCACCGACGATGCGCGCCCCGGCCTCGATGAAGCGTTTGGCATACACCGCCATGTACTCGGGGCTACAGAGGTAGAGGTTGCGGTTGTCGACCGCGCGCGGCTTCCCGGCGTTGGGCTGGGCCGAGATCGGAAGCGCCACGACTCGGGCCATACGTTCCACGGCTTCGAGCATCACCGCCGGTCCGACCGAGCAATTGACGCCGACCGCCTGGACCGGAAGTGCGGCAAGACGCGGGCCGAAGACCTCGGGCGCGACGCCCTCCAACGAACTCCCATCATCCTCGAGGGTCATGTGCGCCACGATGGGCTGGTCGGAGACGCGGCGGATCCCCCGAACAGCCGCTTCGATTTCCGCAAGATCGTAAAAGGTCTCGACCGAGAAGAAATCGACGCCCCCTTCGGCGAGCGCTGTCGCCTGCTCCGCGAAGATTTCGACCGCTTCATCGACCGATGTGGGACCCCACGGTTCGATGCGCACACCGAGCGGGCCGATCGCCCCCGCGACGAAGAGATCGGCCGCGGCCTTGCGCGCGAGAACCGCGCCTTCGTGGTTGATCGCGCGCACCTGATCGCCCAGACCGTGCCTGTCGAGTTTGAGACGGTTGGCACCGAAGGTGTTCGTCTCGATCACGTCCGCGCCGGCGGCGACGTAGGACCGATGGACACTCTCGACGAGGGCGCCGTTCGAGACATTGAGCTCGTCGAAGCATCTGTTGAGGAACACGCCAAGCTCGTAGAGCCGGGTTCCCATGGCGCCGTCGAAGACAACGACCCGCTCGGAGAGAACGGAGAGAAAGTCCTTCTTCATGCGACGGGAGTCTATCAGGGCCCGAAACACGAAGGGCCGGCCCCGGGCGTCATCCGCTCGGAGCCGGCCCCTCGAAAGACTTTCGAACGCGGACTATTCGAGAACGCGGACGACGACGCGACGGTTCTTGGCGCGTCCTTCCGACGTCGTGTTGGCGGCGACGGGCTTCGTCTCGCCGAACGAGATGATGTTCATGGCATGCAGCGGAATTCCATCTTTTTCCGCGAGATAGTTTCGGACGGATTCGGCACGCATCGCGGCGAGATGCTGGTTGTAATCGTCGCTGCCGATGTTGTCCGTATGACCCTCGATCTCGAGGTACACGGTCCGGTCCATGCTCTTCACCTTGCTGGCGAGATCATCGAGGATCGCCTGGGCGCCACCCGGGACCTTGTCACCATCGAACGAAAACCTGACGCTGTCGTCCGACAGGGTGACCGTCCAGAGGATCTTTCCACGGGCCAGCTTTTCGGCGGTTTCCGCCTTGGTCATCGCCTGGTTGCCGATTTCGACGGCCTGCTCGGCGGTGCCCTTGACCTGCTTGATGCGCGTGTCAGTTTCGCTCGCAAGGTCCGACGTACGCTTCTCCTGGGTCTCGAGACCAGTCTCGACACCCTGCATGCGAGTGTCCGTCGCCGCGACGTTTTCGCGCCAGGCCTTCTTAGTGACGCATCCGTTCGCCGCGACCAGCGACAGCACCGCGACACCCGCGACCGCCAAACTCAACCTTTTTTGCATAGCCTCCGCTCCTTCATTGTTCCGACCGTTGCCAGCGCCTCAAGGCACCATCGCGTAACGGTGAATGTTTCCCCGGCATCCCCCGGGATCTGCTCACTTCGGAATCACCGACCCGACTTTACAAAGTCGGACCTGTTCCCGCAATGGGGGTGAATACCGTAGCTCGAGCGGTTAGAGAGTCAATCGTCATGCCATCACGAAAACGACATCTTAATTACAAATTCGGACGATTTGACGCCGCTCGCCGGGTGGAAACTTCGCGATCGATCCGCTCGTGCCCTGTCGTTTTTACACTGCCTTGACTCATTCCGGACAGGGTCAGGGGTTTGCGTAATAGCCCTTGCGCGTCCGAACGACGTACCGCCCACTGCGCGCCTGGAGTTGAACGGACCGGAAACTTCCGTCCCAGTGCTGCAGACCCGGCGAATAGCCGATGAGGTATTGATGGCGGAGTTCGGTCGAGATCCGCGCGACAGCCTCTTTCATTTCGTCCGGGTCCTGAACGACGAAAAGGGCGCCGCCCGTCTCATCGGCGAAAAGCTGCAGCACAGCCATGTTGAAACCAAGATCCTTGGATTTCTTTCGGTCCTCCCAGGGGAGCGTCGAAAAACCAACGGTGAAGATCGGAACTTCGACCTGACGAGCGGTGACAACGGACTGCTCCATGGTGAGCTTGCTCGCATTGTCGACGCCGTCCGTGATGAGAACGATGGCTTTCCGGCCGTTCGTGCTCTCATCGACGAGCTTTGGAATCGCCGCAACCGCGTCGTTCAAGGCCGTCTGGCCGTACCCCTCTTGGACCATCAGACGCTCGATAAACCTCTGGCGATCCGAAGTGAACTCGGTGACCCACGACACTTGATCATCCGCAAAGCAGATGAGCGCAAAGCGGTCGTGCGGACGAAGTTCGTCCACGAAGAAGCGGATCGCCTCCTTCGCAGCGTCGATCTTCCCGCTCTGGCGCATGCTCCCCGAGACGTCCAGCACGAATGCAATAGCCACGGGCTCGTTGCTCTCGACCGAGAAATACTTGATCTTTTGCGGAACGCTCTCATCGGTCAAGCTGAAGTCCCCGGCCTGGAGCCCGGTGACGATACGCCCTCGCTTGTCCTCGACGCTGGCGGGCAACAGCACGAGCCTCACGGCGACTTCCTGCTCGTCCTGAACTCGCAGGAGGCGCTCGACCGTAGCGTCGTCGAGCTTTCGTTCCGCCGCGGGGCGCTCCGTAATCGTCCCGGGCCCACCCGCCGCGGCCGGAGCACTGCCGACCAGGCTTCCCGCGCAGGCCAGGGTCAAAACGACTCGGTTCAGGCGCATGAGCGACACTCCCCCAGGCTCACGAACTAGCAATCATCGGGCCAGTGCAGTGTCCGTGTCTGGGGAATGGTACTGGAGGGACAGCCCCGTCGCCGCGAAGAAGGCCTCAACCTCCGGGGACGCGCGGCGCCCGGTGTTAACGATCACGTCGAGTCCGGCCGCCCGTCCTCCGAGTTTCCCGCGCAATTCGCGCAGCGCGAAACGGTCGGCAACGCGATATTTCCACGCGTTACGCTCCGCCGCCCGGCCTTCTCGCAGTGCCCACCGCATCACCCCTCGGCCGAGCCACGATTTCGCGTCGATGTCCTCGCTCCACGCTCGGAAGAGGCGTTCGACACCGGTGACGTCCAGGAGAACCGAGTCCGCGGGGTGCTGGTCAAGCCCTGCGTCCGGCCGTTCGGCGGGGTCCGGAAGAAGGAGCGTGGCCCCCTGGCTCAAAGCGGCCAACGAGGCACCGAGCCGCTCTACCCCACCGACGGGCAGCGAAGCGAGCACGGTCTTCCCACGCGCAAGGCCCAGAGCCTGTGACATCGCGTGTGCGAGGGCGAGAAGGGTGGTGCGCCCGACGTCGCGGATCTCTCCCGAGGGGTTGACGAGCAGGCATGCCGCATTTCCCTCGCTCGCGGCGAGGGCCCGACGCAACTGGCCCGGATCGGAAGCGAGACTCGCAAGTCCAACCGCTATCGCGGCTTCCACGAGTAACGCGGCTGGCTTTCGTTCGGACGGCGCCGCGGACATGAGGAGAACCAGCTCGAGAGCCGATAGATCGGGCCGCAGCGCAAGAATACGTGCCAACTGTCGCTCGTCGGACGCGATCGCGTGAACGGCACCTGTGGACGCCATCGCTCGACGAAGCCCATCGTCGGACAGCGAGGGATCAAGCGGAACGACGGTCGCGCCCGCTGCAATCACGGCGAGCCCCGCGCGTAAGGTCCCGCCACCTTCGGATCCCAGAACCGCCGCCCGTGCACCTGGTCCTAATCCGTATCCGGAAAGCGCCGCAGCGAGGCCGCGGACCTCGTCTCCGAAGTCGGCAGCCGGGACGCTCCACGCGCCATTGCGTCGCGAAAGTACGACCGGCCCCACATTCGCGCCGGGGCCGTCAATGAAAGATGAAAGGGCGTTGTTGCCCATGGGAATCGGCGCGGCACCACTGGGAGCGTGGCCTCGCGGTGCCATCGAACCCGGGATCAGAAGCGGTACTTTGCCGTCACGCCGGCGAGCCAGATTGTGGTCTTGTAAGTCCCCGCGATCACGGAATCGGCCGGAACTCCCGTGGACGTCACCGTGTCGAAAACGAGGTACATGGCGTACGCATCGATTCCCCACCGCTTGGCCAGGTAGCCATAGCCCAAGGTGTAACCGGTGCGGTCGGCATCCGGAATCGAGGGACGGAGGTACTGGGTGGGGATGGGGGTCTCGTCCAGCACGCCTCCAATGCGGAGTTCGTGTTTCATCTCGTTGCCGAGCCGGACCGCAACGCCGAGCCGATACGACCACGCTCCTTCCCAGTTCTCGCTCAGGTTCAACGGGGGCGTGGAGGGGTTGGCGAACGTGACGTCGAGACTCTTGAAGTAGTTCCACTGCGTGTAATAGGCCCCGACCTCGACATCGACGCGTCTACCCGTCCAGGCGGCGCCGAGCATCGTTTGCCCTGGCAGGTCCAAGTCCGTGGTCGCGGCCGAATTCAACACGGTCAAAGGCGCTGTGACGTTGACGTCCCCGTCTATATTGGCGTTCATCGACGAGCGATACTGCCCGGCGATCGAGAAATACTCGTTCTTGAACTGCAAGGCAAAGTTGTAACCCCAGGCGTCGCCTTCACCGGTGATGTTGGCCGTTGACGGCGTGAACGGAATATCCAGGGAATACTGGCGAATCTCCACGTCGATATAGTCGACGCCGAATCCGAAGGACCAGTAATTACCCATCTTGAAAGCCACGTTGGGATTGAGAAGGTAGGTCCGGAGTTCCGCGCGCCGGATGTACGGGGTGATCGTCGGACTGTCCCACTCCGAAACGAGACCGAAAGGGCTGTTGAGCCCGACACCCCAAGCGACACGGTCGTTGATCTTCTGGGAAAAATAGAAGTGCGCGGGGGTGACGCCGTTCGAGACGGCATCGATGGAAACGCCCGGGCTCGCGGCCGGACTGAACTGCGTATCGCTCCCGGGCTGCAAATAATTGAAACCGAACTGCGCCTCACGGCCAGTGAGGTTCACCAAGGCCGCCGGGTTGTACCAATTCGCCGACGCATCGTCAGCGCGCGCCACCCACGCTCCGGCCTGGCCGGAGGCCTTCGCGCCCTGCTCGTAGAATCCGAACCCTGAAGCAAACGCAGGAGCAGCGGCCGAAACAACGATGACGGCGGAAATCAGAAGGCTTCGCTTGGTCATGGCGCTTGGACCCTCCAAGGCGGGCTGGTTAGGCTTCGGAGGGGGATTAAGCCCTCTCCGTTCGACTATTTTTCAGCGGCGCGATAATAGCACGGTGATGGATCTGCTCCGATGCAGCACCAAGTTCGTTCTGGAGCGGGTCGCGCTTGACGTGCGTCCCGCTTTTCTCTATATAGGCAAGCTTTCCAGTTGATCGAAACGTGAAGCACGGCTTCGAATGCGTTACCGTGCGGCGGCGTGAAGTTGCAGGGGGTCGGTACATGAGTTGGAAGCGGCGGCTGGCAGTGGGAATGTTCTCGGTGGGTTTCGGCCTCGTATCGCAGCCGGTGCGAGCGGAAGATCCACCCTCCCAAAAAAGCGACGCGCCGAAGGCCGCGCCGACGGAAGCACCCAAAAAGAAAGATCCGTTCTTCGGGGATCACTTTGCGCTCTACCTCGAGACGCGCGGCGGCTCGGCGACGGTCGACACCATCGACAACTCGTTGCAGAGCGGCTTCAGCTCGAACTCCGTGAACAAACTCAATTTCAGCGGGAGCCAAGTCGGGCAATTCACGGCTGGCTGGACCCTCCCCCGCGGCCGCGGCCAGTATTTACTCACTTACACCGGGATCGCAGACGGCACGCTCGAGATCGACGCGACCGGCACACAGAACAGCTATCAGAAGCAAGGCAGCCAGACTCAGATCGCGATCGGGTACCAACTTCCATGGTGGCAGATCACGGTCCGCGACGGAGTACTGACGACGACGAAAACCCCGCCGGTTTGGAACTCCATTGCCGACGATGCCAATGAGAACGGCGCGCCGGACCCTAACGAGATCAGGTACCCCACGACAACCGTCAACGTCTCGACAACGATTCCGAAGAGCCTCGGCAACAAGGTTCAAACTTGGGATCTTTATTACCGACGCGAGTTTGGTGGAGTGAGGATTCGCTCGCGTTGGACGGCCGGTCTCCGCTACCTGACTTTCGATGGGGCGATCATCACTCCCGCGTGGCTGACGGGCGCTTCGAGCACGACCGGCTTCGGTTACTCCGACGGCCTACAGCTCGACATGATGCTCATGCAACAGTCGACCAAAGGCTGGGGACCGGTGGGATCGGGCGAGATCCAGTTCAATTTCTTCCGACAGCGCCTCACCCTTTACGCCCTCGTGCAGGCCGCGTTTCTCCTCGAGACGCTCGACACGGATTCAGGGGCATTCACGTACCTTTCACGCGACCCAGCCGTCGCCACCGGCTACTTCCCGGGCTCGGGGCAGATTCAGAGCGGTCTCTCCAAATCGACGTGGAACACGACCTTCGAGGCGGGTGTCCGTGTCCGGCTCCTCGAGGGTTTCAACCTGATGGTCGACTGGAACACCACGGGCTATCTCGACACGATGCTCGTGCCCACCGACCTTTCGATCCCGGACAGAGCCTCGCAGGTTCCGCTCGGAACGACCGCGCGATTCGTCTCGCGCGATTTCGTCGTGTCCTCGATTAACTTGGGGCTTAGCTTCCAGTTTTGACGAGCCTGGCGAGGTCGTCCCAAAATCGAGGGTACGATTTCGCCACGACGCTCGGGTCGTCGACGCTCACTCCGGGAATCGCCAGCCCAGCGAGGGCAAACGCCATCGCAATGCGGTGATCGCCGGCCACCCGAATCGTTCCTCCGTGGATCGTTCCTCGCTTCGGCGGAATGATCGAGAGCGTGGCGGCATCAACCGAGGCGCGCGCGCCCAAGCGATTGAGATTTTCGTGGAGCGCCGCGAGGCGGTCGGACTCTTTCATCGTCAGGTGCTGCAATCCGGAAAGAGCGCACGGGCCTTCGGCGAAGAGCGCTAGCACGGCGGCCGTGGGGGCGAGGTCGGGCGCACCCGAGAGATCCCAAGTAAACGACGGTATGCGCCCGGATCCCTCGACGACGATTCCTTCCGCGCCGCAGTCGACCCGGCACCCGAGAGCTTCCAGGTCGCATAGGAATCTCGCGTCGGGTTGGGCGCTGTCCGCACGTAGTCCTCGAATGCGGACCCGGCCACCGAGGATGGCCGCCGCTCCGAAGAGGTAGGAGGCCGAGGAGTGATCGCCTTCGATCTCGACGGTCGAGGCGCGGAGCGGTTGCGGCGGCACGACGAACCCTGCGTCCCCCTCCCTGCCGACGCGCGCGCCGAAGACCTCGAGCATCTCGACGGTCATCCGGACGTACGAAAAGGACACGCGAGGGGGAGCGATCTCAAGGCGAAGACCCTGCGTAAATGCCGGGGCCGCAAGGAGCAGAGCGCTCGCGAATTGGCTGCTGCGCGCGCCGGGCAGGACCACCGTTCCACCACGCACCGGGGACCCGCCCACGCGCAAGGGGAACCGCAAGCCTTCCGATGCCTCGACGGTCGCGCCCATTGAGGAAAGCGCTCGGATGAGTTCCTGCATCGGCCGTTCACGCAAGCGCGGGGAGCCGTCGAGCATCGAGGGTCTCTCGCCTAGCGTCGCCAATGCAGCCAGGAAACGCGCGGAAGTTCCGGAGGCTCCGAGATCGATCGTCCCACCGCCGGTGAGCGCTCCTGCCGCGCCGTGGACCATCCAGGCGCGGTCACGCTCTTCGACGCGGACTCCCAGCCCACGAAGGCCCTGCAGAGTGCGGCGGGTGTCGTCGGCGTCGAGCGGCCCGCGGATCTCGCTCAGACCCTCCGCGAGGGCGGCGGCCACAAGCGCCCGGTGGGTGGCGCTCTTCGACGGCATCGCGAAGAAATCATAGTCTACCGGGCCTTTTGCGGGTTCGATGCAGCGCCTCGCCATACCGGGCGAGTGTATTATGCGAACGCTCGCTCTGAGCAGAGGATCGAGGCGATCGGACGCGGACAAGGGACGAGAATGACCATCCGGCACCGACGGTGGAGCCATTTCCTCGCAGCCGGTGTCGCGGTGATCGGACTCTGCCTGCCCGCGCTCGCGGGCGGAGCCACCGTTGATGAGTTGCTCCGCTTCGGCACGGGAATGGCCCGTGACGGCAACTGGCGAGAGGCCAGATTCCGATGGGAACAGGCTCTACGACAGGACCCCGCCGATCCGCGCCTCCTGAACAACCTCGCAATCGCCGAAGAGGCTCTCGGCGCACCCGACCGCGCGAACGAACTCTACAAGCGAGCTCTTGCCGCGGCGGGCAGGGACTCCCGCATTCACGACAATGCGACGCGCTCGTCTCTTTTTTGGGGCCACTCGTCCGATGCGGAGCTCTCCGCGTCCCCGCCCGTGGAGGCCACGGTCGCATGGCGCAAGAAGCGCGGACGCGACGTCGTCGAGGTCGCCGTTTCCTTGCCGGTACCTCCCCGGCTCAAGCTCGACGACGTCAAGACGATCCTGGTCGCGAGCTTGATCGTCAACGATTCGGATTTGGTCGATGTCAACCGTGAAGTCGTCCGCTTTCTTCGCAACGAATTCCGGAAGCACACCGCCTTCACGATCCAGAACATCACGCCCCCCCCGGCGGTCCCGGAACAGACGCTCGAGGACATGGCGAAAAACGCCGAGTTCTTCCGATGGCTTGGGCACGAGCATGGATCCGACGTCATCGTCACCGGCGCGGTTCGCTTCTCGAAACGCGACGCGTCGGGGTTTGAAAATGTCGACATCGTGAGCGCAACAACCGGGCAGAAGGTCCGGCAGACGGCCTTCGTCGAGAAAGAAGAGTTCGCGTTCGAGTTGGATGCGCTTTACTTCCGCGGCGCGGATGGATCGCTCCTGTTCCGCGACCGCGTGCAGCGCCAAGCGATTTTCCGCGGCAAAGCGAACGACCCGATCAGCGCGTTCTACGAACTTGGGAACTCAATCGCCGGCGACGTGCTATCCGTCGTCGCCTCGCGAACGCGGACGGATCAACGCCTGCTCTTCAAGGGATGAACTCGGAGCCCTTCATGACGCTTTCCCATCGGAGACGCGCGACGACCTTAGTCCTCGCCATCGTTTGTTTTCTTGGGGCGTGGAACGCGCGCCCGGCGATGGCGCAGTCCGGTAGGGCGTTCGGGCAGAACAAAATCGCTTACGACAATTTCCACTGGAACGTCTATAAATCACCCCACTTCGACGTCTACTTCTACCCTGAGTCCGAGCCGTTTCTCGACGAAGTCGTGTCGGACGCGGAGAGCGCCTACGTCCGACTGAGCAAGGCACTCGATCATGAGCTGCGCTTCCGCATCCCGATGGTGCTCTATAAAACCCACGGGGAGTTCGAGGAGACCAACGTCGTCCTCGAAGAGTTGCCGGAGGCGGTCGGAGCATTTGCGGAATACGTGCAGAACCGGATGGTCCTTCCGATCGACCAGCCGCCGGACAAGCTCTACAAACTCATCTCGCACGAGCTCACGCATATTTTCCAGTACTCGCTCTTTTTCGAGGGGTACCTCGGCCGAGCACTGCGTGCGCGCATCCCCACCTGGCTCGTCGAGGGCATGGCGTCCTATTTCGGGCAGGACGAGGAGAGCCTCGACCGGATGGTCATTCGGGACGCGGTCGTCAACAACGTCATTCCGCCGATCCAGACGTTCGACTCGCTGTCCTATCTGAGTTACCGCTTCGGCCATGCCGTCTTCGACTTCATCGAACAGGAATACGGCACGGACGGGGTTCACAATTTCATTTACGAATACCGCAAGGTCCTCCTGACCGGCAATGTCGAGAAGGCGGTCAAGGAGGCGTTCGGCGTCGACATGGATGCTTTCAATCGAAATTTCACCCGATACCTCCGCAAGAAGTACTTTCCGGTTCTCCTCGAAAAGAAGAGCCCGGACGACTACGGAACGGAGATCGGGATTCACAAACAGGGCGTCTTCACGTTTTCGCCGACCCTATCACCCTCGGGCGAGCTGGTCGCAGCGCTGGCTTCCCCCAAGATGGACCTGGACCTCGTCGTGCTCTCCGCCGAAGACGGGAAGCAAGTCAAGAACCTGACCAAGGGCTGGACCAATAAGTACCGCTACCTCGTCTACGAGGCGTTTTCCGGGCGACGCGACCTTTCCTGGTCTCCGGCGGGCGATCAGATCGCCGTGTTTATCCGCAAGGAGAACACCCGGAAGATCGCAATCTACGATTCGTTGCACGGCAAACTCGAAAGGATCATCACGCTGCCTGGGATCGCGCAAGGCGCGAGCCCGGCGTTTTCGCCGGACGGAAAGCGCATCGCGTTCGAGGGAAACAAGAACGGCATCGTCGACATCTTCGAGTTGGACCTTCAGACGAAGGCGATCCGCAACCTTACCCAAGACAACGATTTCGACACGAATCCGTGGTACGCGGCCGACGGCGCCACCGTGCTGTACAACAGGCGGATCGGCGTGTCTTGGAAGATTTTCTCTGTCGATCTTACGGATCCGGCACAGAAGACCCAGTTGACGTTCGGACCCTCGGTCGACCTGCAGCCCTCGTACTCGCGAGATGGAAAGACCGTCTTCTTCTCATCGGACCGCGGCGGTTACGGCGTGTTCAACATCTTTGCGCTGAACCTCGCATCGGGAGAAACCCGGCAATACACCGACGTCGTTGGGGGCTGTTTCGCGCCGGTCGAGATGGCGCCGCGAGACGGCGCCCCCTACCTCGTCATGACGGCCTACTTCGATGGGACGTTCCGGTTATATCGCATGCCGCTGAAGCCGTTGGAGGCTCCCACTTCGGCCGAGTCCGCCATGGCCGGCGCCCCCGAAGCCGTGCCCTTTGAACCGCCTCTCAACCTGAAGGCCGACCTCGCCGCCGCGAAGCCCTACAAGCTCAAATGGGATCTCGAAGCGCCGTCGATTTCCATCGGCGTCGCAAACGACGGGACCTTTCTGTCGAACGTCGCGCTGCAGTTCGCCGATCTCCTTGGCGACCATCGCATCGGCGTCCAGTACTACAGTGTGGCCACGTTCTCGAACTTCGTGGCCACCTACATGAACTTCAAGCATCGCAATCGCTGGGGGGTGGCGCTGTTCGACCTTCGCGACTATTACCTGTCCAGCGGCGGGTTCGACGGCGTTTCTAGGCGGTCGCAGAGAAATTCGGGCGCCGAACTGTTCGCCCAGTTTCCTATCGACCGGTATTACCGCATCGATACCTCGATCACGGCGTCCGACACCGCGCAGGACATTTTCGTCCGCTATCGCATCGACGACAACACCGGGCAACTGATCTCGGATTTCGAGTCGGCGAACGATCGCTTCCTGACGCTTCAGGCCTCCCTCGTCGGCGACACGACGCGCTTCCAATCGTTCGGGCCGTTTCAGGGAAAGCGTTTTGAACTGGGGGCGGCCTACGGCCTGAATCTCGGCGGTGACCTAGCGGGAGACGTTCTTCAGTATCAGCTGGACTTCCGCGCGTACAAACAGCTGACGCAACGATCCGTGCTCGCGTTTCGCACCGAGGGGATCATCAACGTAGGCAGACGCAACGTCCTATACGGCGTCGGCGGCCTCAACACCTTGCGTGGCTACAACTTTCGAGATTTCTACGGCTCCAACGTTGCTGGCGCCAATCTTGAGTTGCGCTTCCCGTTTATCGATGAATTGCGCTTCCCGTTCGGGCCGATCCGGAATATCCGCGGGGTCGTCTTCCTCGACGCTGGGACCGCGTGGCTCCCCGACGACCAGTTTTACGACCCGGACTTGCAGTCGGTGCGCGCCCAGCGAATCCCCGGCCCCAACCAGACGACGACGTTTGCGAACATCCCGTTCAGTTGGTGGGACGGCAAGAGGAACCAGTTGCAGGATCTGCGCGCCAGCTACGGCATGGGATTTCAGATGTACCTCATCGGGGGACTGCAATTCAATTGGTGCTGGGCGAAGCGCCTTCCGTACACGCGCTACGTGAACGGATCCGTGACGCCGGGCGTCGTCGACCTCATCCCCGTCGACGCCGACGTGAGTAACGTGTACAGCCAGTTTTTCATCGGGTACGACTGGTAGGAGCGTCTCAACGCACCAGGTCTCTCGCCTCTCGCACGGCGAACCAAGCCGACGCGAACCCGAGTGCTGCTCCGACGAACACAACGAAGCACGACGGGCCGAGCGGCAGCGGGCTCCCCGCGGCGAGGTCGAGCAGCCCGCCGGGAATCGCTTCGGAGTAACTACGCGCCGCGCGCCGGGCCGTTTCTACCAGGAACAACGCGAGCAGGCCTCCCGCAAGGCCCTGCGCCATCCCGGCGACGAGAAACGGCCCACGCACCAGCATGGGCGGCGCACCGACAAGATGCATGATGTCGATCTCGTCGCGCCGAGCGTAAACCGTCAAACGCAAGACCCCCGATACGACGAACGCGACCGCCGTCAATACGACGAGCCCTAGGCCCGCCCCGCCCCAGCGCGCGATGTCGAGCAGCGCGTCGATCCGATCCAGGAACGCTTGGTCGTAACGTATCTCCTCGACGACCGGCGCTCCGGCGACGGCTTCGCCCACGGCCTGCGCGGTGTCGCGCGCCTGCGGCCCGGAATCGAGCACCACCTCGAGGGATGCGGGGAGAGGATTCGTCCCGAGCTCCGACGGGACATCCGCCAGGTCCTTGAACGAGGCGCGGAAGCGGCGCAGTGCTTCGTCTTGGTCGACGCGCTCCACACGCGCGACGCCCGGGACGGCCGCGACTTTAGCGTAGACGGCGTCCACCTCCGCCGGGCGCGCTCCGTCGACGAGATACACCGAGACCCGCAGGTCGTTCTTCCAGCGACCGACATGCGCTTTGAGGTTGGAGAGAATGAGGAGGTTCAGCCCGGCGACGAACATTACGGCTGCAAGGGTCGCGGTCGCCAGAAGGTTCGGGCCCGGGCTGTGCCGCCACTCGTCCACCGCGTCGGAGACGAAGTACCTAAGATGCGCGATGACCGGACTCACGCCGTGGCCAGCGGGTCGCTCACCCTGCCGTGGTCGAGGACGATCGTGCGGCGCTGCATGCGCCGGATCAGGTCACGATCGTGCGTGGCAACGACGACAGTTGTGCCGCGCGCGTTGATTTCGCGGAAGAGACGCATGATTTCCACGGCGAGGTCGGGATCGAGATTTCCGGTCGGCTCGTCCGCCAGGAGCAACTCCGGGTCGTTGACGACGGCGCGTGCGATGGCGACGCGCTGTTGTTCGCCGCCTGACAACACGTCCGGTGTGACGTTCAAACGGTGCTGGAGACCGACTCCCTTGAGAGCGAGATAGGAACGGCGCTTTTGCTCCCCTCGCGGGACCCCGGCGACGTTGAGGACGTACGCGACATTTTCGAGTGCCGACTTGCGTCGAATCAACTTGAAGTCCTGGAACACGACACCGATCGATCGCCTCAGCTCTGGAACTTTCGAGGACGGCAGCGACACGACGTTCCGGCCGTTCACGACGATCTGGCCTTGCGTGGGAAGTTCCCGCCGAAGCATGAGTCGGAGGAGGGTCGACTTCCCGGCCCCTGAGGACCCGGTAATGAACACGAACTCCCCGCGGGCAACTTCGAAGCTGACATCCCTGAGCGCGGTGGCGCCCTCCGCGTAGCTTTTCGTCAGATGGTGGATCTTGATCAGAGCCGGCCTACCAGCTCTGATTGATCAGCAAATCCTCGGCGAGAATCTCGCCGTCTTTGTTGAAGAAGACCTGTTCGGGCTCATCGGCCACGATGAGCTTGAACGGCGTTTCAGCGCCCTGGACCAACATCGGCTTCGCGGATTTCACTTCCTTGCCGTTCAAATCGATAAACGTCAACGGGGCGACGCCGCGGTAGTACACGCCCTTGAGCTCCGTCTTGTCCGAGCCCATGACGACCCGCTGCTTGATCGACCCTTCGACGAGCCACTTGCCTTGCTCGTTCTTGCGCTTCGTCCAGAAAATGGCGTACTGCGGCGTGCCAACGCCACGGAGCCACTGGTCGAAGAACCAGTCCATGTTTCCACCCACAACCTTCTCCATGACGTCCTGCATCTGGCGCGTCACGATCTCCTTGTGCTGGAGCTCGTGCGCTAGTTCCTTCAGAAGCGCGTAGAACTTCTCGTCGCCAAACGTCGAACGGAAGATATGAAACGCGTAGGGACCCTTGTTGTAGATGTTGGCGACCGAAGCGCGGAACCCCTCGCCCGCCCAGGTCGTGTACCCGTTTTGAACGCTGGACAGGGGGTCGTTGTCCATGATGACCTTCCGCCAGTCGGCGACCTTCTCGAGGTACTTCTTCTTGCCTTGGGTTCGCTCGACGTAGAGCGCGGACGACAATTCGGCCAAGGACTCGACGAACCAGTAGTTTCGGTCGTTCGCGTTGGTCACGAGACCGCCCCACCACTGGTGCGCGGTCTCGTGCGCGACGACGTCCTTGTTGAACTTGGTGAGATCCGCGCCGCCCCGGGTGCTGAGCTCGATCGCCTGAGCCGACGCGACCTCGCCTTCGCCGCGAAACACTCCGAACCCGAGGTAGATGAGGGAGGCCGGCGCCTGTCCGTAGAAGGATCCCGCGGGGTCCGCGACGAGATCCAGCTTCGCGAACGGATAGTCGACCCCGTAGAGTTCCTTGTAGAGATTCAAAGCCACGGAGGCTTGCGTCGCGATCGCTCGAAGCTGTTTTCCTCGAATATCCCGAGCGCCTTCCTCGAACCGGTTGACGGTGTCCACGACGTCGTCGAACTTCTTGAAGTTCTGATTCAACCCGCCGAGACTTCCCTTGTCGACGTACACGTGGACGGGAATTGGCGTGCCATCGGTTTTGGTCGCCTTGTAATCGCCGGCGTCATCGCTGACGTAATCGCCGAAGATGACGGTCGGGAACGTCACCGGACTCGGAGAGGTCCAGCGCGTCTCTCGGATGCCGTCCTTCACATCCTCGGACTCTCTCTTTCCGACGCCGAGGATCTGGAATTTTTCCGGGAGGCGTGTCGTCAGGTCGAATTCGTCGATGAAGTCGCCGAATCGGACGAACGGCAGCCATCCTCCGCGTGAAAGCCCGTAGAACGACGGGTTCAGCGAATAGATCGCGTCATAATTGAGGAACTGGAGCCGAAGGGTGATGACAGCGCCCGCTTGCGCGGTCTTCGGCAGTACGACGAGCCCACCGAATGAGCTGTATCGGGTCCACGTCAATTCGTTGCCGTCGCCGTCCTGGACCGAATTGATGAACAGCTTCGGGCTCTTCGCCGCCTCTTTTTCACCGGGGAATCTGACCCGCGCGATGAAGAAGGGGAGGGACTTGAGCTCCCGCTTGATCATGATCTTGTAAACGATGTCACCCGCGTAGGCCGCGGGATCGTCCAAGCCTAGATCGACCGATCCCTTGACGCCGATCAAATCGAAGTCGCGAGCCTCCTGATCACCTCGCTCCTCGAGAAGCAGGGGATCGATGCCCTTGTTGCGGGTATCCTCGCTGTAGTACGCGAAGATCTGTTGGTAGTCCGTAGCGGAGTAGGACATCTGCCAGGGCTCGAGGTTGTCATACCTGAGACTGGCGTAATGCTCCTTCGGCCCGTCTCGTTTGAAGCGGAACACCCAATAGCGGTTGTCCGGGTCGTCCTCCCGCTCGAATCCGATGAACGGGCTTTCGCGACGGTCCTTCTTGTTCTCGTCGGCGGCGTCCTTGAGCCGCTTGAACATGCGCCCCTGGGCACCGGTGGCCGACGCTCCGTCGCCGGAACCGCCACTCTCCGGAACGCCAATCTTCTGGAGGCCGGTGAAGACGGACGTCATGAACTCGGCACAGGTTGTCGCGTCGCATTGGATTGCGAGCCTCTGGGGCTTGAAAACGAGATCCTCCGGATGCTCTTTCGCGATCTTTTTGTTGAGCGCCGAGTAATGGCTGGTTTCGCGCGTGTCCGCAGGAGGCGCGTAATCGAAGGTGAGATCGTCGGCGAATACGACGAACCCGGTCGCCCCCCCGAGGCGGCGCGCCCCATAGGCCCAGCCGTTGGTGGCTGAGACCTTCAGGCCTTCCTTTTCGAAGTGCAGCGCGTCGAACTTGTAGATCCACTCCCCGCCGAAATAGCCGCGATACAGACCGACGTAGGTGTCTTCAAGCTCCTGCTTTGCGATGGTCCACTTCCGGTCGCCGCCCTTGCTGAGCGTGAGCACGTAGCGCTCCGTCTTCATCTGGTCGGTCGACTCTCGAGCCTTGCCCTCGATCGTGTCCTCATGGAACGAGATGAGGTAGGTCGAGGCATCGACTCTCTTAAACGTTTTCGAATACGCCCCTCGTTTGTATCCGATACCGTCCTTGTCCTTCGCGTTCGCGAGTTCGGCGACCTTCGCCTTGAGGAGCCCTTCAATCGCCTCACGATCGAGATACGGCACGAGATCCTGGGCCGCGCGGGCCGGAGGCGCCGGTGCAACCGCAAGCACCGTAGTGAGGGCACAAGCGATAACGGCGAACTTTGTCAGGCATTGGACGATTCGAAACGACATGGCGAACCCCCTGCGGAGCGGTTAGGGAGACTTGTGGACTGAGGATTCTATCCCAGCGCGAGGCCCAGCGCGGATCAGGCCGAATAGAAGCGACGTTCCTCGCGAACCATGTCTCGAAGAAGACCCGCGGGGCGGAACCGTTCGCCGTGGGCGTCGGCTAGCCTAGAGAGTCGATCCACGAGAACCGCCGGCCCGATGGAATCGGCGTAACGCAAGAGCCCCCCACGGAAGGGCGGGAATCCGGTCCCGTAAACCATCGCCACGTCGACGTCGCGCGGCTCCCGCACGACACCGTCTTCGAGGCAAATCGCGGCCTCGTTGACCATCGCCAAGACCATGCGCTCTTGCAGCGTCTCGACCGGGAGTTGCAGCACAGCCCCCGCACCCGCGAGCTTCGGGATGGCGGCATCGGGACGGTTCCGTCGGCCGTTTTTGTAGTGGTAGAAGCCGCTCGCGTTCTTCTTGCCGAGGCGGCCGCCGGTGACGATCGCCTGGAGAATGGGTGTCGCCGCCCCGATGCGTTTTCCGAACGCGCCCTCGAGCACCGCGGCGGCGTGCTGTCCGGTGTCGAGCCCGATCTCATCCATCAACGCGAAGGGGCCCATCGGCATCCCGAAGGCCTGCATCGAACGGTCGACGTTTTCGATCGCGACGCCCTCGGCGAGAAAACGCAGAGCTTCGTTGAAGTAGAGCATCAAGATGCGGTTGACGAGAAAGCCCGGAGAGTCGCGAACGACGACTGGGACTTTCCCGAGCTCGAGAGCAAAAGCGTGAACGGTAGACACGGCTTCCGGCGAGCTGCGCTGCCCGGCGATCACCTCGACAAGTGGCATGCGGTTCACGGGATTGAAGAAGTGCATTCCGACGACGCGCTCGGGACGGACCGCGCGCGCGGCGATGTCTGAAATCGGAATCGTCGACGTGTTGGACGCAAACACGGCGCGAGGCCCGATCCGCTCTTCCATGGCCGCCAACACTTTCTGTTTCACGTCCAGATTCTCGACGACCGCCTCGAGAACGATGTCGACCTTCGACAGTCCGGTCTCGTCGAGAGTCGGCGCGATGAATCCGAGCCTCTGGCGCATTTCACGCGACGTCAGGCGCTTGCGCTCCACCTGTTCGCGCCAGATTTTGGAAGCCTGCCGCAGGGCGGCAAGCAGGGCGTCCCCTCGAAGGTCCTTGAGACGAACTGGAATTTCCTTGTCGGCGATCAGCTGGGCGATTCCCCCTCCCATGATCCCCGCCCCCAGAACGGCCGCGCGTCGCACCTTCCGTGGGAGGGCGACGATGCCTCCGGGGTCTTTCTTGAGCGCCGACTGGCTCTTGAAGAGCCACATCAAGTTCTTTGCCGTTCGCGTCGGCACCAACTCGCCAATGATGCGTGCTTCGAGGTCAAGTCCTTGGGACATCGGCATGGAGAACGCCGCGTCGAGCGCTTCGAGCGCGCGAAACGGAGCCGGATAGGCCTCGGGGTTCGCCTTGGCCTCCGCCGCCTTTCGCGCCTTGCCGATGACGAAGCGCCGAAGGGGCGGCGTGATCTCGACGAGGCGCGCGGTCAGCGATCGGTGGCGTTTGAGCCCCGTGGCGGCCTTCAACATCAGCTTAATCGTCTCGCGCTCGAGGTACGCCTCGGGAACGATGAGATCGACGAGCCCCATTCTCTGCGCGCGTTTCGCGTCGAGACTGCGGCCGGACAGAATCAGGTCGAGCGAGGGCACGAGCCCCACCAGGCGGGGCAGTCTCTGTGTACCACCGAAACCGGGGATGATCCCAAGTTGCGTCTCGGGAAGTCCTATCTTGACGGCCTTCGAATCAGCGGCGACTCGCACGGTGCAGGCGAGCGCGAGTTCCGTGCCGCCACCGAAACAGACTCCGTTGATGGCGCACGCGGAAGGAACCGGCAGATCGGCGATTTTCTGGAAGACGATCTGTCCAAACCGAGCTCCTTCCGCGGCTTTGAAGGCGTCGGTGAACGAGGCGATGATCTCGATGTCCATCCCGGCGATGAAGTTCCCAACCTTGGCGCTCTTGAAGATCAGCCCACGCACGTCTTCGCGGCCGCGGACGGATTCGAGCAACTCGCTGAGATCTGAGAGCAGGTCGGACGTGAGGAGGTTGACCTTGTCGTCGCGCCGATCGAAGACGACGTGGATGATCCCGTTCGGGTCGATCCAGTGATTCATGCCGGCAGCTTCGCTCATCCGGCTAGCTCCTCTCGACCACGACAGCGCCGCCCTGGCCGCCGCCAATGCACAGTGTCGCAAGGCCGAGCGACACGTTCGCCCGCGCCATCTCGCGCAACAACGTCAGGATCAACCGGCCTCCCGAAGCGCCGACCGGATGACCGAGCGCGATCGCGCCGCCATTGACGTTGACGCGTTCGAGAGCCGGAGCGCCCACCGCCCCGGTTCCGAGATTGACTTCGCAGAAAGAGCGCGAGTCGAACGCCTTCAGGCACGCGAGGACCTGCGCGGCGAACGCCTCATTGATCTCGACACGCTCCATACGGGCCATCGTGAGCCCACCGGCACGCCGAAGCGCGATCGGTGAAGCCAGGACCGGTCCAATCCCCATCCGCTCCGGATCGCATCCGGCGAACCCCCACGATCGGATCTTTCCCATCACGGGAAGGCCGAGCGTACGCGCTCTCTCGCCCGAAGCGAGAACGAGCGCGACGGCGCCGTCGGTGATCTGGGACGAGTTGCCGGCCGTGACCGTTCCGAATCGGCGGTCGAATAGCGGCTTCAGCTTCGCCAGCGCGTCCAACGTCTGATTCTCGCGAATGCCGTTGTCCCGTTCCGCGCTCTCGTCGAATTTCGGAGGAATCGGCAGCGGGATCACTTCACCCTGCATCCGTCCCTCGTTCCACGCTGCGGCCGCGAGCCTATGACTCCGCATCGCGAAGGTGTCTTGCTCTTCGCGACCGATCCCGAACTCGCGGGCGAGCACTTCGGCGGTCTCGCCCATGTTGAGGCCGGACACGGAATCGGTGAGTCCAAGTTCGAGCGCGACGACCGGCTGGAAATGGTGGGGGCGGAATCGAGCCAAGGCGGCGAGGCGCGACGCAAGGTTGCGCGCTCGCGCGACCGCGGTCCAGATGTCCTGCGCGTCGTCGCGGAAGAGGAATGGAATCCGCGACATCGACTCGACCGCGGCGGCAACCACCAAATCGGCGTCCCCGGACCGGATCCTGTAGGCGGCCTCGACCACGCTCTCGATCCCCGAGGCGCAATTACGGCTGACCGTAAACGCCGGGACCTTGGCGGGAATTTTCGCCTCGAGCGCTATCACGCGCGCGACGTTGGCGGCATCGGCGGGCCCGGCAATATTTCCAACAATGACTTCGTCGAGCGCCTCCGCGTCGATCTCCGCTCGTTCGATCGCCTCGCGGACCGCGGCGCGGCCGAGTTCGACGGTTCCGACCCTCCGAAACAGCGTACCCGCCTTGACGAACGGCGTGCGCGCCCCCGCCACGACGACGACGTCGCGATCTCCAATCATGCTAGCCGTCCGTTTCCCGGCGAATGCCGTACGCCTCGAGTTTCTTGTACAAGTTGGACCTTGGCGTGTCGATCGCCTTCGCCGTGGCCGCCACGTTCCAGTCATGCTCCTCGAGCTTTGCGATGATGAACGCGCGCTCGGTGACATCCTTGAAATTCTGGAGTGTGGCCGCTCCCGATCCTGGCGGCGGCACCGTGGCCGCGGTGCCCTCCGCGGGGGCCAAGCCCAACCCCGCCGGGATGTCGTCGGCATGAATGGTGTCCCCCGGCGTCATGATCACGAGGCGCTCGATCGCGTTTCTCAACTCGCGGACGTTGCCACGCCAGGGAAGCTTGGCGAGCGTCTCGATCGCGTCGGAGGAAATCGTCTTCGCTTTGAGTCCGTTTTCGGCGCAGAACGACTGCGCGAACCACGTCACGAGCGGGGCGACGTCCTCGCGACGCTCGCGCAGGGATGGCAGGCGTATCGGCACCACGTTGAGGCGGAAGAACAGATCCTCGCGAAAACGTCCTTGGGCGATTTCATCTTCAAGCCGTTTGTTGGTCGCCGCAATCACCCGAACGTCCACAACGAACGACTTGGCGGCTCCCACCGGCTCGATCTCACCGTCCTGCAATGCCCGGAGGACCTTTGACTGCGCCCTCAAGCTCATGTCCGCGACCTCGTCGAGAAAAATCGTCCCACCGTCGGCCTGTGAGAATTTTCCGATCTGGTCGCGGAGAGCCCCCGTGAACGAGCCCTTGTCGTGGCCGAACAATTCGGACTCGATGAGCTCCTCAGGGATTGCGGCGCAGTTGACCTTGACGAACGCTTTTCCCGCGCGTGCACTGTTTCGATGGATGGCCCGCGCGACCAGTTCCTTGCCGGTGCCCGATTCTCCGGTGACGAGCACCGAGGCCTTCGTCGGTGCCGCGAGCGCGATCTGTCCTGAAACGGCCTTCATCACGGCCGAATTCCCGATCATCTTGAATCGCTCCTCAAACGTGAGTTTCAAGTCGCGATTTTCTTTCTCGAGGCGGCCGCTCTCGAGCGCGTTGCGCACAACGAGAAGGACGCGGTCGCGTTCGAGGGGCTTCTCCATGAAATCGAAAGCCCCTAGGCGCGTGGCCTCGACCGCGGTCGCGATCGTTCCGTGCCCGGAGATGACGACCACGGGAAGCGCGGGATCCGATTGTTTGACCCGAGCGAGGATCTCCAACCCGTCCATGCGCGGCATCTTGATGTCGAGAAGGACGACATCGGGGCGCTCGGTGTCGAGTCGCTCCAGGGCTTGTTCACCCGAGGATGCCTCGGAAAGCTCATAGCCCTCGTATTCGAGGATCATGCGGAGCGACGATCGGATATCGCTCTCGTCATCGACGACGAGCACGAGCGGTTTTCGGCGCGGCGCCATGGTGCCCGCAAAATAACACACGCCGCGCGTCCCCCTCGGGATCGCGCGGCGCAGGCGAACGGTTTCGGTCTACTTGGACTTCGGCTGGGGGACGGTCAGAAAGACGATCTCGATCCGACCACCGAGATCGACGTCGATTTTTACCGTTTGGCCCGGCTTCAAACCCTTCACGGCGCGGTTCCAATCGGAGACGGATTTGAGGGGTAGATCGTCGATCGACGTAATGACCTGCCGTGGAGACACGCCCTCTTCCGCGGCATCGGATTCAGGATCGACCGAGACCACCATGACTCCAGGGTCATCGGCGTCCATCTTGAGTTGCTTGCGCGCGAACGACGGGATCATCTGGACCTTGATACCGAGCCCTTCGCTGCTCGGGACCGGTACCGTCTCGTCTTCGTCCGGCTTCGGATCTGCGCCCGGTCCGTCCGGATCGGCATTCGGCCGGGTGGTGAGCGTGACGTCGACTTTCATGGATTCGCGGCCGCGCAGGATCTCGAGTTTGACGGTCTCACCCGGTTTGCGGGAAGCAATCATCGCGAGCAGATCCTGGTTGTCCTTCACCAAGTTGCCGTCGATCCTGCGGATCACGTCGTCCTTCCGGATGCCGGCCTCCGCGGCCGGGCCCTTGTCGACCACACCCGAGATGATCACGCCGTTGTTGTCGGGTAGCCTGTAATACGCCCTGGCCTTCTCGTTCATCCCGGTGGTGTTCATGGTAATGCCGAGATAGCCTCGCTTCACCGAACCGCCGGTGCGAAGTTCCTCCGCGGCCTTTCGAGCTTCGTTGATCGGAATCGCGAAGCCGATCCCCTCCGCCATTTCGCCGCGTTGAATCGCCGTGCTGATCCCGACGACTCGCCCTTGCCCGTCGATAAGAGGTCCGCCGGAGTTTCCGAAGTTGATCGCAGCGTCTGTCTGGATGAAATTCGCGAGACCGGGCACGGTGTTGCCGATGAAGATCTGTCTCTTTTTTCCGGAAACGACGCCGACGGTCACGGTGTGCTCGAGTTCGAACGGGTTCCCGATCGCCATGACCCACTGCCCGACTTTGAGAGAGTCGGAGTCGCCGAGCGGCAGGGTCGGAAGCTTCTTTCCTTTGGGATCTATCTTGATGAGTCCGAGGTCGATCATAGGGTCGGTTCCGACGACGTCCGCCTCGAACTTCTCTCCGGTATCGAGCGTCACCTGCAGCTTCGTCGCGCCCTCGACCACATGATTGTTGGTCAGGATGTAGCCGTCACTCGTGATGATGAACCCGGAACCGGACGAGACGCTCCGTTGCGGTCGGGGCTGCCGTGGGTTGATTTGGGGATGGCCGCGTGGAGCCTGCTGTCCCCCTGGGCCAAAGAAGAACCGATACATCGGGTCTTCCTGGCTCTCGTTATCCCCGTCGGCTTGGGCGTCGCCGTTCTTGTCGACCATTGTGTTCTGCACGCCCACGACCGCAGGAAGCGTGTCCGAGGCGATCTCCGAAAAGTCGGGGAGCGACACGGTGCGTTCGGGCGCCGACGTCGCCGCCGGGAAGGCCACCGTGGCAGAGGGAGCCGCGTGCATCACGGCGGGCGCGTTGAGACGTCCACCCAAAATCATTCCGAAGACGATGCTGACCGCTACGACGCCGAGCAGCGCCGCGACACTCGACTTGCGACTCATGACAAGTGACCTCCGAAAAATGGGGCGCGGATCAAACGGCCCGGCCGACGATGCGTCCACCTTCCGTCGGCAGTAAATCGGCGACCGCGTTCCTGAGCACTCCGACGTCGACCGGCTTGTCGAGGACATGATCGACGCCGAGATGTTTCGCCTGTTGCCTCACCCCGTCGTTGAGAAAAGCCGAAACGAGGATGCAGCGCGCCTTGAACTCCCTTCGCCGCAGTTCGGCGAGCAGGGTGAGTCCGTCCATCTCGGGCATCTTGTAGTCGATGAGGAGTAGATCGACGTCCTCGAGATTCCGTCCGTCCATGAGGACGCGCCGGGGTTCGCTTTCGGTGATCGTCTTGTAGCCGGCGCGACCGAGGAGTTTCCGGTAGCAGTCAAGCACCGAGGGGTCGTCGTCGACGACGAGTAAGGTGTAGCGATGGTGTCCCAGGGGTGTCATGCCGTGACTTTGTAACCGCAAATGCCGTGCCGGGTCCCAAGACGCCCAACGGATCGGAAAACCGCTGGATCCTCTGATTTCCGCGACTGCGGTCGTGCCAAACTGGCGCCCCCAGGCGTGGGCCCGGCCGGATTGACCGCATCGCGGCCCCTCACGACTCTGACTCCGCGCTTCCGGCGAGCTTGTAGTCCTTGAGCTTGCGCTGCAGCGTGCGAAGGCCAATTCCGAGTAATTCCGCCGCCTGGGTGCGGTTGCCTCCGGTCCGGTCGAGGGCGCCGAGAATGGCCCGTCGTTCGATCTCGTCCATCGTGAGACTCGCATTCGGACCTGTCGCGTGGGATGTCGGCGCCGTCGGCGCCTCCGCTTGGGGATGAAATCCGCCGTTGGCGAATCGCTTCAACTCTTCGGGGAGATCCGACAGTCGAATTTCCGTAGAGGGCGTCAGCACGACGAGGCTCTCGACGACGTTGCGCAGCTCGCGGACATTACCCTCCCATCGCGCGTTGACGATTGCTCGCATTGCGTCGGGGGCGAACTTGATTCCTTCGCGATCGTTTTCCTTCGCAAACATCACCAGGAAGTGGTTCGCGAGAAGCGGAATGTCTTCTCGGCGCTCGCGGAGCGGCGGGATCCGGAGCGTGACGACCTTGAGACGGTAGTAGAGGTCGTTGCGGAACGCCCCTCGCTCGACCGCGGCTTCGAGGTCGGAGTTCGTTGCCGCAACGAGGCGGATGTCCACTCGGATCGTCTCGGTGCCGCCGACCCTCATGAACTCCCGAGTTTCCAGGACGCGGAGGAGCTTGACCTGCATTTCGAGCGGCAGTTCACCGATCTCGTCGAGAAAGAGCGTCCCCTTATCGGCGAGCTCGAATTTCCCGATCTTGCGCCCGGTCGCCCCGGTGAAGGACCCCCGCTCATGCCCGAACAACTCGGACTCCAGGATTTCCGAAGGGATCGCGGCACAGTTGATGGGAAGGAAGCGCGCATCCTTGCGCGGCGAGTTTTCATGGAGAGCGTTCGCGACGAGCTCCTTCCCGGTTCCCGACTCGCCGACGATGAGTACGCTCGAGCGCGTCGGCGCGACCATTTCCATCTGGCGGAAGAGCGCCTCCATCGGCTTGGAATGGCTGATGAGCTTTCCGAACTTCTCTCCGAGCCGGCTCTCGAGTTCGACGACGCGTCTCGAGAGGAGCCGCTTCTCGACAATCGCGGACGCTCGCTTACGGAGCTCGAACAGATCGACGGGCTTCGTGAGGTAGTCGTCCGCTCCTCGCTTCATCGCGTCGACAGCCGACTCGACCGAGCCGTGGCCTGTGATCATCAGGAGGCCGACGTCCGGGTCGATTTCACGCGCGGCAGCGAGCACGCCGAAACCGTCCGTCCCCGGCATCATCAAGTCGGTGATCACGAGCACGACGTCTCGATGAGCGCGGAGGTGGCGAAGCGCGGACTCGGCCTCGGCGAACGCAGCCACCCGGTAGCCGATCTTGGATAGAGCACGCTCGTAGCTCTCCCTATTGGCGGCTTCGTCCTCGATGACGACGACGTGAATGCTCTCGCTCATGCCCTGCCAGAGATTGTAGCAGCCGTCATGCGGGCGAATTCCTCGGGATCAACGACCCGCACGCCCAGTTTCACGGCCTTGTCCAATTTAGACCCCGGCTCGTCCCCCGCGACCAAGAGGTCGGTCTTCTTGCTCACGGTTCCCGACACGCGGCCCCCGAGCGCCTCGATCCGGGCCTTCGCCTCCTCCCGGCTCACGTCGGGAAGGGTTCCCGTCAATACCACGGACTTGCCCGCGAACGGGGAATCCGGAGGGCGAATCGGAGCGCGCTCCTCCTCCGTGGCTTCCGTGCGCACCCCCGCCTGCGCCAAGCGCCCGATCAGTTCTCGATTCCGAGGCTGATCGAAAAACGTACGGACCGCTGCGGCGGTTTTGGGACCGATCTCCGGAATCCCCTCAAGTGTCGCTTGCGGCGCGTTCTTCAGGGCGTCGACCGATCCGATCGAGCACGCCAGAACACGCGCCGCTCGCTCGCCGACGTGGCGGATACCCAGCGCGAAGAGCAGTCGGTGCAGGGGAAGCGCCTTGGACGCCTCGATCTCGCCGACAACGTTTTCCGCTGACTTCTTCCCCATGCGGGGAAGCTCTCCCAGAGCGGCCACGTCCAATCGGTAGACGTCGGCGACATCGTGCACGAGTCCCTTGCCGAGAATCTGGTCGACGAGCGCGTCGCCCAAGCCCTGGATGTCCATGCCGGGGCGCGAGGCGAAGTGAAGTAGGGCTTCGCGGAGCTTCGCCGGACACGAAACGCCGGTGCAGCGGGTGACGACTTCGCCCTCTTCGCGAACCGCCTGGGAGCCGCATACGGGGCACACCTTCGGCATGCTGAATCGTTTGGCCCCTTTCGCGCGCCGCTCCGTCACGACGCGCATCACCTGCGGGATGATTTCTCCGGCCTTCTCGATCATGACCGTATCGCCCACGCGCACGTCTTTGCGCGCTACCTCGTCCTCGTTGTGAAGGGTTGCGCGCGACACGGTCGTTCCGGCGAGCGCGACGGGCGCAAGCTCCGCGACGGGCGTGAGCGCTCCTGTGCGTCCGACCTGGACGACGATGTCGAGCACGCGCGTTTGCGCCTGCTCGGGCGGGTACTTGTACGCGACCGCCCATCGCGGAAACTTGCTCGTCGAGCCGGCCTGCCGCTGCAATTCGAGCTCGTCCGCCTTCACCACGGCCCCGTCGATTTCGTATTCGAGCTGATCGCGCAAGCCGCGGATCGCTTCAATTCCGGCCGTCACTTCGTCGAGCGAGCGGCAGATCGCGTTCAAAGGGTTCACGCGAAGCCCTAAATCCTCGAGGCGGGCGAGACCTTCGACGTGTGTCGTCGGCGGATCCTCACCCTCGATGTCCGCGAGTACGTAGAAGAAACCGTCGAGCCTCCGTGACGCGGTCGTCCCGGAATCGAGGAGGCGTAGTGAGCCGGCTGCCGCGTTGCGCGGGTTGGCGAACGGGGGCTCACCCGAACTTCGCCGCGCCTCGTTGAGCGCCTGGAACGACGCGCGAGGCATGAAGATCTCACCGCGGGCCTCTACGAAGGGCGCGGGGCGTGAGAGCCGGTCCGGGATCGAACGGATCGTGCGCACGTTCGCGGTCACGTCTTCTCCGACAATCCCGTCCCCGCGGGTCACGGCTCGTTCCATGAGGCCGTCCCGATACCATAGCGAGATCGAGAGCCCGTCTATTTTCGGCTCCACAACGTACCGGCCGACACGCCGGCCCACGGCGCGCGTCAGCCGGTCGTCCCAGGCGCGCAGTTCATCCTCGGAGTAGGCGTTGTCGAGCGAGAGCAGCGGGGTGCGGTGGCGCACGTTGACGAACGCGTCGCTGGGCTCCCCGCCCACGCGAAGAGTCGACGAATCGGGCGTGACGAGCTCCGGATGTTCCGCTTCGATCGCTCGAAGCTCTCGTTCGAGCTCGTCGTACTCGGCGTCCGAGATTTCAGGAGCATCGTCGACGAAATACTTCCGCCTGTGACGAGCGATCTGCTCGCGAAGCTGCTCGGCGCGCGCCCTCGGGCCCGCCTGAGGCGCGCTCATCTCGACGCCTTCACGCCCGGCGAGGGGGCTCCGCCGCGATTGTGGCGACGCGGCAGCCGGATACGAAACGTCGTTCCCTTGCCGATCTGACTGTCGACCTCAATCTGTCCGCCATGGTTGTCCACCATCTGCCTCGCGATCGCAAGGCCGAGACCCGTTCCGCCGGCGCGCTTGGAAAAAAATGGTTCGAAAATCTTCTCTATCGAATCGGCCGGAATCCCCGGTCCGGTATCCGAGATCTCGACGATGATCTCGCCACCGATTCCCGCGCGGGTGACGACCCGCACCTGCCCCCCGGGCTGCATGACCTGCCGCGCGTTGCCAAGGATGTTGAGCAGAGCCTGGCGCAGCTGCCCTTCGTCCAATTCGACGGAAGGGAGGAGCGGCTCGAGGTCGATGATCAGGTCGACTCCGCTTTGACGAAAATCGGCCTGGAGAAACCGCGCCGTTGCGTTGAGCACCTCGTTCAGGTCCTTGACCTCGAGTAGTGGTGTGGCAGGGCGGGCGTACTGCAAGAAGACGTCGATCAGGTTCGCGATGCGCTTGATCTCCCCCTGCATCGACCGAAGCATCTCGACGTGCTCACCTCCTTCGAGTTCGGGAACCCCTTGGAGTTCTTCTTCAAGCATTTGCAGATTCATGTTCATCGAGTTCAGCGGATTGCGGATCTCGTGTGCGAGACCCGAGCCGAGATTCACGCGATAGGCCACGCGCGCGGCGGACTGACGCGCATGCTCCAGCTCGCGATTCTTCCGAATGAGTCGCAATGAGTAAAAGAGGCCAACGACAAGCAAGCCAATCCCGAGAGCGACAGCGGCGGTGATTTTGAATCCGAAGGATCGACGAATGGCCGCGATGTCACGGTCGATGGCATCCGTCGAGACTCCGACCCGGACATCTCCCTGGGGAACGCCGCCAAGCATCAGCGTCACTTGGGCTCTGGGAGTTCCGGCCGCGCTCGGGATCACGCCCTGCCCAACGGCCGCAACTCGCGTCCCGAACCGATCGCGAACCTCGACGAAGCGTAGGTCTGGCCAAGTCTTGAGACGCTCGGCGAAGATCCTCTCCAGTGGTGCCAGGTTCTGGCGAAGTCGATAGAAATCGATGCCTGCCGGGCCCTTCCCCAGAGACGTGACCACCTCGGCCGCGTTCCGGGCCTCTTGGGTCGCTCGGAGCAAATGGTCGAGCCCAACCCGCCGACTCAGGTCCTGAAGGACAACAGCATGGGAAACCCATCCCAGACACGCCAGAAGGACGGCGAGCATGGCGAAAATCGTTAAGGCGCGCGCGGTCTCACCGCCCCCGTGGGGAGCCTGGAACCGCTTCTTCCCGCCGAGCCGAAACATTTCGAGGGGATTCTAGGGGG
Organism: Acidobacteriota bacterium; assembly: GCA_031393555.1. Taxonomy (GTDB): domain Bacteria; phylum Acidobacteriota; class Polarisedimenticolia; order Polarisedimenticolales; family DASRJG01; genus DASRJG01. The sequence goes on along the minus strand of JANMVW010000038.1, from coordinate 2,413 downwards.
ATCTTCCACCCAGGGACCAGGGATCTCGGCCTGATCCCGGGAAATCAAGGAGCCGAAAGGAGCGTATTTGGGTGCTGCACATTCCCCGCAGTCGATGCCGTTCCTCCGAATGCGTGCTTGTCGGTATCTTGGAATCGTTGGAAACTCTCTGGCGAAGTCGACTCCTAGGAGTAGACTCTGTAACGAGTAGGGGGACGGCCAGATGTTAAAGCCGACGGGGGGTATGGCCATGGAAGCTCACTCGGAGAGTACTCTCAAGGGCAGTGTTCGCCTGGGTAGCTACCTTCGCCGACTGCGGGTCGGCTATGGCTACTCGCTGCGGCGCGTCGAAGAACGTGCCAAAGCCGAGGGCGGCGAAATCGACAATTCGCAGCTTTCCCGGTATGAGAAGGGAATCTGCTACCCGTCTTTCGACAAGCTGCGCGTGCTTGCGAGCGTTTTCAACGTTTCCGTCCAGGCGTTTTCGGATGTCGTCGACCTTGAAGCCTGCGATGTCTTGAAATCCCACGAAGGCGGACCGTCGGAGCTCGTAAGCGAGGGTAACGCGGCACTCAAGGCCGGCGATTACCGACAAGCCTTTGCGTACTACGACTTCGCACTCGATCAACTTCACGATAGCGACAAGGTCGCGGACGCTCAAGGGTCGATGGCCCAGACGCGCATCAATCTGGCGATGGCCCTATCTCGGCTCGGGAAACTCTCGTTGGCCGAGCAGGAATTGCGTCAAGCCATGCGCTCATCGGGTGAACTCTCACCGACCGTCACTGCAAGGGCTTTCTTGGTCCTGTCGAACATCCACGCGGACCTAGGGGACCTGCTTCTGTCCGAGATCGAGGCCGATAAGGCGCTCGCGCTGGCAAAGGCCGAGGGGCTCAATCTAGTGGCGGCGCGCGCACTTCATACGCTCGGACGCGTCCTAGCTCAAAACAAGCAACATCTGGCCGCAATCGACCGCTATCGCGAGGCCGGCGTGCTGTACGAAACCTGCGGAGAGCAGCACGAAGCCGTGCGCGTCCGTATCAACGTAGGGGACTGCTACGTCGCCCTGGGCAAGATGAAAGAAGGGGTGCGCCTTCTGCGTTCGGCCCTGGCGGACGCGCGCTCCGCTGGACTCAAGCGCCTTGAAGCGCAGGCGTGGAGTAATTTGGGAGAAGCGCATTTCCGCGCTGGCGAAGCCGATCAGGCGCAGTCCAGCTTCCGCCAGTCCGACGCTCTTGCCAGCGCCCCCGAAAAATACGGGGACATTCTTTTCTTCAATGCATTTTACGAGTGGAAGATGGCGACCAACCAGGGGAATCCAACCCGGGAAAAAATCGCATTTGGGCGCCTGAAGGCCCTGCGGTCCACCTTGGAGCGCCGATTCCTCGAGGTTGAAGCCTTCGATTCTTTCGTGGAAAGGAGACGTAGCGATGGTTAACAAACGCGCGTTCCTCACCTTAATGCTTGCAACGACTCTTGCCGGGTCTGCGTCTGCCACGTTGGCGGCCGACCGTTCGGCTCTGCGGCCTTCGAGAATCCAGCTCGTCACGAGCCATACCCCGCAGCCGAGTGGCGCGATGGAAGCGTTGTTTTTTGTGGGTGATCGCCTGCTCAGCATCCTCCAGTCCGTGCGCGGTGTCGGAATGGCGAAGCTCCCCAGGGTTGGCAGTGGGTACCAGGTCTATGGGATCCAGGACGGACCCGAAGGGGCCGATCCGCTCGGTGTGAAAGACAACGGTCTACGCAGGACCGACCCTCCAGCTCCGGCGAACACTCCAGTCCCTTAGGACTCCTCCGAGGGGTCCCGTCACGCGTCTCGACCGGTTTTACGTTTGACTTTCGCCAGTCAAGCGTCACAAACTCATCCATAAACCTCTTGACATCATCTGTTTAGGTTCTTACCATTCGCGCGGTGGTCAAAAGTGGAGTGAAGTGGGTTTATCAACCCACAAACACCCCACCGACATCCACGGGCGGCACGGGTTCCAAAGAGGCGAGAGGTCCTGCGAGCGCGACGTTGGTTCGCGCGATCCCCGTTCTCTCCGAGCCGGCGGAAGGAAGGCGGAACGATGTTGCGAGGAAGCTCGCTCGCAAAACTCGATGAGAAAGGCCGGCTTAAGTTGCCGGCCGCATTCCGAGGCGTGCTCGAGCCGAAGTTCGGATCCGACTACTTCGTCACAAGCCTTCGCGGAGACTCGGTTCGCATCTACCCCATGGACGTGTGGCTGCGCGTCGAGGAGCGACTTTCGCGCGCGTCGTCGCTGAATCCATCGGTGATGCGCTTCAAGAATGCGGTGAACTACTTCGGTCAGTCGAGCCCGATGGACACCCAAGGGCGCATCTTGATTCACCCGCTTTTGCGCGAGCGCGCGGACGTTCGGGGCGAGGTTGTCGTCTTGGGGCAACAAGATTTTCTCGAGGTCTGGAATCGAAC
>JANMVW010000024.1:0-4050 GCA_031393555.1 Acidobacteriota bacterium | reverse complement strand
CGCCCGCCTGACCGGCGGCAACGCGCTGGTCCTGTCGGACGTCGGCGTGAAGGTGCCCGAGACGAGGGGCCCCGCATCGGGGAGAGACGAGGCGGCAGCGTCGCTCAGGGTCAGGTTGACGCCCGTGACGTCCGTCGCACCGCCGACGTCCGACAGGACCAGCGCGTTGCCGCCGGTCAGGCGGGCGAGCAGCACGTCGATGTCGTCCGGAACCGCGTGAGAGATCCCGCCAAGCGTCACCGTCGCCCGGCACAGGTACGACGGCTGGCCGGTCACCAGGATGGCGGACGGATAGGGGGTCGCCGCCCCGGCTTCGGGGAGCGTGATCCCCGCGTTGTTGCAAAACGGGACGGCCGGCGGAAGCGCTCCCGAACCCGGCACGCAGACCCCGCCGCCACAAACATCCGCGATCGTGCAGGGATTGCCGTCGTTGCACGACGCGGCGTTGTTGGCGTGAGCGCAGCCCGTCGCGGGGTTGCACGAATCGTTGGTACAGGGGTTGTTATCGTTGCAATCGATCGCGGCGTGGGGGCAAACGCCCTGTCCGATGCAGTTGTCGACCGTGCAAACATTGTTGTCGATGCAGGGGTTGGGGCCGGGGAGGCAGCTTCCGGCCGAACAGACGTCCGGACCCGTGCACGGGTTGCCGTCGCTGCAGCTGTTCGTGTTGTCGTTGACGTGCGAGCACAGCTGGCCCACGCAAAAGTCGTCCGAGCACGCGTTCCCATCGTCGCAGTCGGCCGCGGTGAGGCACTGCACCAGCGTGGCGCCGATGTTCAACTTGTAGGGGTTGCTCGGGGCGAAATCGAACCAGGACACCGGAGGACTCGGAGTCGCCAGGAAGAACGAGCCGTTGCGGATCGGAGCTTCGTTGTCGTAGCTGACACTCGCGTTTTGCGCGTTCGTTTGCTGAACTCCGACGAAAAACGAGCCGGGTCCGACCGAGACGGGCGACGGCAGCGTGATCGTCACAGGGCCCGCCGCCGCGACGGTTCTGTCGGCGGCGTCCACGTAGAGCGGCACCAAGCCGGGAACCCCCGAGGCGCCGGGGTAGATGGCCACCCGGTAGGTCGTGGCGCTCGCGGCAAAGAACTCGAGGTTGACCGCGGAGATCTTCGCCGCGACCGTCGTCGTCATCTTGGCTACGAAAGCCCCCGTCGCGCCGGAGAACCCGACACCGCCGTTCGCCGTCGTGCCGGGGTATTTGTAGGAATACAGGTTGAACGTCTCGTTCAGGTTTCTGGTTTTGCTGTTGTTCGAGGCGACGTCGTCGGCAGGCACCGAAACCCTGACCAAGTCGCTGCCGATCACGCTTGGCGTGAACGGCGCGAACGTGACGATCGCTTGGCCGCCGCAGGCCGGAAGCAAGGCGACGTTTTGCGTGTTCGTAAACGTCTCGGCGCCCGTGAGGTTGAACGTCACGGGGAGGTTGTTCAGCGCGTTCACGCCTTTGTTCGTGATCACCGCCTGGACGGTCTGCGGACCGACGAGAGGCTGGGGTAACGAGCCGGGCGCGATGACGTAGTCGACGCTCGCGTCGTTGAAAACGGTGGCCACCGCCCGCGACAGCCGGGTCTCCGGCCGGACGCTGTTCGCGACGACCGTGGCCGGGGGGGCAACGTTCGATTGGGCGCCTTTGAGCCCGTTCGTCAGCGTTGAGGTACACGCGACGAGACCCGAGCCCGTGACGGGACCAGCCCACTGCCAGTCGAACGCGACGTAGAGCCCGCCGCCGGTGTAGGTGAAAGGAGACCCGCCCGTAAAAGCGATGTCGAAAGGCGCCGAGGTATTGGGGAGCACGGTCGACGCGCTGTTGTGCACGACGGTCATTCCCGTGATCGCCGTGTCCCACGTCGTGCTCTTCGTGTTGGTCGTATCCGTCGTGTTTTGGAGATAGACGATCAAGGTCCCGGTGGCGTCCGCTCCGGGAGCGTTCGCGTAATGCCATCCGATGGCGCCGGGGGAAAATCCGTTCGTCAGGCCGGCCGCCGAGGCTTCCGCCACGGTGATGAGGTAGACCGCGCGGCCGAAGAGGAAGTTGGCGATCGGGGCGCGCTCGTTTCCCGAGGTCGAGTTATCGGTCGGCAACACCGTCACGGGGCATCCCACGACATCCGGCGCGCTGGGAGCCGGCGCGGATTGCGCGACGGCTGCCGGCTGGCCCACGATCAGTGACTGGGAGTTGGCCTGGGCATTCCACTCGGGAGTGACGGCGTCGTCCGACGCGCTCGACGGCTCCGTCGAGCGCACCGGGGCGAGGCTGCTGACGAGAAATAATAGCGAGGCCACCGCGCGGAACCACGCACGCGACGAGACACGCTCCGCTGGCACTGAGGTTTGACTCATCGCACCCGTTCGTTCGGCTCGATCGTGAATAAAGGACAAGCTGTTACTTACGCGGACGGAGCACACCCGTCAACCACATTAACTTAAGGAATTTTGAGATTACGCTTGTGACATCGACCGGCGGGCCGGTTATGCGTGAAGGCCCTTCTTTAGCAGGCCGTCGCCGCTCGGCTTGAAGCCCAGGCTCAGGAGCCACCGCGTCACCTTCGCCCCGTCGGGGTGGCCCGGACGCACCGCGTTATAGAGGTAGTTCACCCCGCGCGCCGTGGCTTCCCGCTCGAGGTGCAAGACGATGAACTCTCCGATCCCCTCCCCCCGGCGGCTCGGATCGACGGCGATCGTGATTTCGGCGTCCCCCCACGTGCAGTCCATCCAGCCGTAGCCGAGCGTCGCCCCGTTCTCTTCGACCCGGAACCACTCCCCCGGCGCCAGCTCGCCGAGGCCGAGTTTCGGAATCTCGAGCGCGCCCGGGGGGCCGCCTCCCACGATCGCTTGCTTGGCCGCATCCCAGACGGGCGTGTCTTCGCGAACCCACGTGAGCGCCATGGCCCGTGCCTCCTCGGAAGCCAACAGTCTAGCGGACGAGCCCATGGCGATCGTGGGCGCTGGCGTCACGAACGAGCAATCTCGAAGCAGCGACGTCGGGTTCCCGTAGCCGTCGCCATCGTCGTCTTCTATGGCTCGCTCCGCGACGAATCCGGGCGGGAGAGTAGCGACGAGAGCCACGAGCAAACTCGGGATTCCCGATCGGGACGGCAGGGTCACGGTGCGGCCTCCTGAATGCCGCCGATAGAGTACGGCGCCGTCGCGTGCCGGGCGCAATGACCTCGGGAGCTTTTGGGTCCGAACTCCGAGGTTCGCTACTCGATCGCGTAGAGCTTGCCGTCCATGCTGCCGACGTAGACCACACCGCGGTCCACGACGGGCGACCACATGATCGCCCCGATCGAAACGAAGCGATAGAAATCGAGGTACATGTCCTCGAAATCGCCGAAGACCGGGGCAAAGGCGTCCTGGTTCAGGCTACCGTCCGGGTTCAGCACTTTCATGGGGTCGGCCTTCGACGCGTCGGTCCGGAACTCCCACACCAGCTTCCCCGTCGATGCCGAGATCGCGTAAAACTTGCCGTTGTGATCACCGACGTAGACGAGGCCGGCGGCGACGGCGGCGGACGAAAAAACGTAGGCCTTGGCGTCGAAGTTGAACCTCAACACGCCCGTTTTGGCGTCGAGCGCCATGAACCTGGCGCTGTCCGAGGTGCCCACGTACACGGTGCCGTCGACGACCGCGGGAGAGGATTGGAAGCCGACCTGGTTGTGGGTCGCGGGATCGTCACCCGCCTTGAACGACCACTTCTGTTGGCCGGTGACGGCGTCGATCGCGTAGAGGGAACTGTCCCAGCTTCCGATGTAGACGGTACTGCCGGAAACGGCCGGAGACGCGTGCACGACGTCTTGGGTGGCGAACTTCCACTGCAATAGGCCGGTTTCCGCGTCGACCGCGTAGACGCCGCCGTCGCCGCTGCCGAAAAAGACTTTGCCGCCGGCGACCGCGGGGGAGGACGTGAAGATGTCCCACGCATCCGGGATGGTCTGCGCCGCCGACGGATATCCATGGAGTCCCTTCGCTTCAAACTTCCTCTCGAACTCGGCGGCGAACACCCACTTGGGTTTCCCGGTCGCCGTGTCGATCGCGACCAGGGCG
>JANMVW010000002.1:0-11141 GCA_031393555.1 Acidobacteriota bacterium | reverse complement strand
CCGCGACGTCGGTGTGATGCTCTCGGGCCTCTTCTTCGACAAGAAATTCGGCTATCAGGCCGCGGCCTTCAACGGGGCCGGGCAGAACAACCCGCAAGACGACCGGGCGCTCCTCTACGCGGCGCGCGTCGTCTACGACCCCTTCGGCGAGTTCAAACCGCTCGAAGGCGCCGTCGACGACCCTCAGAAGAACCTCCTGCACTTCGGCCTGGCGTATCGATTCGGCGAGGTGCCGCGCTCTCTCTCGAGCGTGGGCGTCTTCGAGTCGCCCAACGACGAGACGGCGCTTAGCTTCGAGGCCGCCTGGAAGTACAAGCGCTTCTCCGCGATGGGAGAGTATTTCCTGCAAACCGACTCCCAGACGAATCCGACCGTGGGGCCGGATGTCGATGCGAACGGCTACACCGTGCAGTTCGGCGTGTTCGTGGTCCCCAAATTTCATGAGCTCGCCGTCCGCTACGCAAGCGTGGAGCCGAACGAAGCCGTGTCCGACGCGACCCAGACGGAAATGCGGCTCGTCTATGGGTACTACTGGAAGGGCCACAACATGAAGCTCCAGGCCGACCTCGGAGAGATCAAGTACGGCCAGAACTTCGCCTCGCTCTCGTCGCTCGCCTTGAAAGGCGTCTCGCCCTCGCTCCTCCCCACGCTCCGGACCGTTCCGCTTCCCGGGCAAGAGCTCACCGACAAACAGCTACGCGTGCAGTTCGTGTTGGCGTTTTGAACCAACCGCAATCACCGAAGGAGTCAGACGTGATGAAATCGAAGAGTGTTCTCGGATGGTTCGCCTTGGCGGTCGCGCTATCGGCCTCGCGTCCCGCCTCGGCCGAGGCGGTCAAGGTGGAAAAGAGCATCAAGGACTACAAGAAGGCCCAAGGCGTGTCCGGGAACCTGAACTCGATCGGGTCGGACACGCTCAACAACCTGATGACCCTATGGGCCGAGGCGTTCCAGAAACAGTACCCGAACGTCAAGATCCAGATCGAGGGGAAGGGCTCCTCGACGGCGCCCCCGGCGCTGATTTCCGGAACGGCGCAGCTCGGTCCCATGAGCCGTTTGATGAAGCCCGAGGAAATCGACGGCTTCGAAAAGCAGTACGGCTACAAGCCGACGCCCATCCGCGTCGCGGTGGACGGCCTCGCCGTGTTCGTCAATAAGGACAACCCTCTGACCGAGCTGACGATGCCGCAAGTCGACGCGATCTTCTCGAAGACCCGGAAGGGCGGAGCGGCCGAAGACGTCACGACCTGGGGCCAGCTCGGCCTGAAGGGCGCGTGGGCGACCAAACCGATCAGCCTCTACGGACGCAACTCGGCTTCGGGGACTTACGGCTACTTCAAGGAACACGCCCTCTACAAAGGGGACTACAAGGACACGGTCAAGGAGCAGCCCGGCAGCGCCGCGGTCGTCCAGGGGATCACCGCGGACAAGTTCGCCATCGGGTACAGCGGCATCGGGTACAAGACCTCGGACGTGAAGTCGCTGAAGCTGGCGGCGAAAGCCGGCGGCGAGTTCGTCAGCGATGAGGCGGAAAACGTGTATTCCGGGAAATACCCGCTCGCGCGTTTCCTCTACGTTTACGTCAACAAAGCTTCCGACAAGCCGCTCGACCCGCTCGTCCAGCAGTTCCTGATGTTCGTCCTCTCGAAGGAAGGCCAAGAGATCGTGATCAAGGACGGCTACCTGCCGCTGCTCGGCAAGCACGTTGCCGAGGAGCTTCCGAAGCTCAAATAAAGCGACCGAAGTGAGACGAACGTCGCCGCGCCGCCTATTCGCCGACAAGGCGGCGCGGTGGATTGTCACCGCCGGGGGGCTCGCGATCATCGCGAGCATCCTCGGCATTCTTTTTTTCATCGTTCACGAAGTCGCGCCGCTCGCCCGGGGGGCGACGGTCGTGACCGAGACGCTCCACGAGATCTCGGGCGGCGCGGCGCTTTCGGTGCTCACCGACGAGTACCGGGAGCTCGTCGCCGCCCTCGACGCCGATGGTCACGTCCGCGTCGCGCGCATCGCCACCGGGGAGGTCATCGCCGAGGCGGCCGTGGTCTCCGGGCCGGTCGCTCCCTCCTTCGTTTCGGTTCCGCCAGGCTCGACGGCGTTCGTGGTGGCTACGTCGGACGGGCGGGTCATCGTCCAGAGAGTCAGCTTCTCCGCCTCGTTTACCAACGGGCGGCGCGTCGTTGCGGCAACGCTCCCGCCTGCGACGGAGGTTGTCGTCGATGCCGCACGCCGCCCCATCACCCGAGCCGCCGCGCAGGTTTCAGCCGACGGGGAGAATCTCGTCGTCGTGGGCGCCACGGCCGACGACACGCTCGTCCTGATCCGCGAGACCGCGACGGAAAATGCGATGACCGGGGAGGTCGTGCGCGCCTCGTCTCGCGGCAAGGCGGCTCTCCCGCCAGGCGTGACGTCGTTACTTCTCGACGTCGCCCAGCAGAACGTCTACGCCGGGCTCGCGGACGGACGTATCGGCTGGTTTCGAGTCGACGAAAACGGAACTCCCTCCGACCCCCTGCTCTCGCCGCCGTTCCCGTCGCCGGTGTCGGCGCTCACGCTGCTGATCGGCGACCGTTCGCTCGTCGTGGGTCGCGGGAACGGCGCGATCGAGGTGTGGTTCCCGCAGCGGATCGGCGCCGACCGTTCGTTGCGCCATGCGCGCTCTTTCCCGAGCTTGACCGCCGCCATTCACGCCCTGGCCCCCTCGCCGCGCGGCAAGGGGTTCCTCGCGCTCGATGCAGGCGGCGCGATGGCGCTGATGTATTCGACCTCCGAACGCGTGCTCTGGTCCGGGAAGGCCCCCGTACCCGAGGCGACCGCGATCGCCTACGCCCCGAAGGCCGACGGCGCGGTCGTTGCCGGGGCCGGCGGCGCGGCGGCGTTCGCGATCGCGGCTCCTCACCCCGAGGTCAGCTTGACGGCGTTGTTCGGCAAGGTCTGGTACGAGGGGTACGAAAAGCCCGGCTACTCGTGGCAGTCGTCTTCGGGGACCGAGGACTTCGAACCGAAGCTCTCGCTGACTCCCCTGCTGTTTGGAACGCTCAAGGGAACGTTTTTCTCCCTGCTCCTCGCCGTGCCCTTTGGCGTGCTCTCGGCGATGTACGCGTCGCAGTTCCTCCATCCGTCGTTGAAGCAGGTCGTCAAGCCGATCGTTGAGATCATGGCGTCGCTCCCGAGCGTGGTGTTGGGTTTCCTCGCGGGGCTATGGCTGGCGCCGATGCTTGAGCGCGTGCTGCCCGCCTTGCTCTTGATGGTCCTCGTGCTGCCGCCGGCGATCATTCTGGCCGGGGTGTCGTGGGAACGTCTGACGCGGCGCTTCGGCGCCCGGGTCGCCGCCGGCACCGAGGTGTTCTTTTTCGTGGTGGTCCTGGCGCTGGCCGGAGGCGCCTGCCTCAGCCTCGAGCCGTTCCTGGAAAACACGGTGCTCGGCGCGACGTTTTCCACCTGGACCCTCGAAGCGTTCGGCGTCCGCTACGATCAGCGCAACGCGATCGTGGTCGGCCTGGCCATGGGCTTCGCGGTGATCCCCATCATCTTCGCGATCGCCGAGGACGCTTTCTCGAACGTCCCGCGGAACCTGGTTTCGGGCTCGCTCGCGTTGGGAGCCTCGCGCTGGCAGACGGTCACTCGCGTCGTCTTACCGACGGCCTCCCCCGGGATCTTCGCCGCGGTGATGGTGGGTTTCGGCCGCGCCATCGGTGAGACGATGATCGTGCTGATGGCGACCGGGAACACGCCGATCATGGACCTCAGCCCGTTCGACGGCTTCCGCACGCTGTCGGCCAACATCGCCGTCGAGATCCCGGAGGCCCCGGCCGGGGGCACGCTCTACAGAACGATTTTCCTCGCGGCCCTGTTGCTGTTCGCGCTCACCTTCGCCGTCAACACCGTGGCGGAATTGGTCCGGCAGCGCCTTCGCCGTAAATATTCCTCGCTTTAGGACGATGTGATGGTCGAGAAAAAGCGCCCCTCCGACAGCTTCGGCCGCGCGATGACGTGGCTGACCGGGGGCACGCTCGCGCTGAACCTCCTGCTTGTTGCCGGTCTGCTCGGGGTCTTGTTCTGGAACGGCGCCGGCGCGTTCTGGCCGCGGCCGGTCGTCGACCTGACGCTTCAGGACGGTACGAAGGTCATGGGCGAGGTGCACGACCGCGAGACGATCCCCCAGGAGGATGCGCGAGCGATCCCTGCGAGCCGACTGAAGCTCAAGGTCGGAAACCGCGACTTGGGCGGCGCCGAGTTCCAGTGGGTCGACGAGTCGCAGATCGCCTCGCGGGTTTATCCGAAAAACGCCGTCGTGCTCGAGCGGACGGAGTGGGGGAATTTCTACGGGTTCGTCGAGGACACCGGGATCGATGGGACGCTTCACCTCGCGACGAGCGGGGGGCAGCGTAAGGACGTGCCCTCAGCCACCGTCGTTCGCGAGGTCCACCCGAACGCGCTCGGCCTTTTCGGAAAGCTCTCGGTCTACGCCTCGCGCGTGAGGGAGTTCCTCCTCGACGATCCCCGCGAGTCGAACACCGAAGGGGGGATCTTCCCCGCGATCTTTGGCACCGTGATGATGGTCTTCCTGATGTCCTTCGCGGTGCTCCCCTTGGGCGTGCTGGCCGCCTTGTACCTTCGCGAATACGCCCGGCAGGGGCCGCTCGTGCGCGCCGTGCGCATCGCCGTGAACAACCTCGCCGGCGTCCCGTCGATCGTCTTCGGCGTCTTCGGCCTGGGCTTTTTCGTGTACTTCGTGGGCGGCTCGATCGACCGCCTGTTCTTCGCCGACGCGCTCCCGACGCCGACCTTCGGGACCGGCGGTATCCTGTGGGCGGCGCTGACGTTGGCGCTGCTGACGGTCCCGGTGGTCATCGTGGCCACCGAGGAGGGTTTGGCCGCGGTGCCGCGAGGGGTGCGCGAAGGGTCGCTCGCCTTGGGTGCCACGAAGATCGAGACCATCGTGAAGGTCGTGCTCCCCGCGGCGGCTCCCGGGATCCTCACGGGGATGATCCTTGCAATGGCGCGTGCCGCGGGCGAGGTCGCGCCTTTGATGATCGTCGGGATGGTCAAACTGGCGCCGGCGCTTCCGGTGGACGGCACAGCACCTTTCGTCCACCTCGAAAGGAAGTTCATGCATCTGGGCTTCCACATCTACGATGTCGGCTTCCAGTCGCCGAACGTCGAGGCGACGAAGCCTCTGGTCTTCGCGACCGCCCTGCTTCTGATCGCGGTCGTCACCGTCGTAAACCTCGCGGCGATCACGCTCCGCAACCGGCTGCGCCGGAAATACGTCACGAGCGCCCTGTGATCGATCATCCCATTCTCACCGTCGAGAACCTCTCGTTGTGGTACGGGAAATCCCGGGCCCTCCACGGGATCAGCATGCAGATCCCGGAAAAGAAGATCACCGCGTTCATCGGCCCCTCGGGGTGCGGCAAGTCGACGCTTTTGCGCTGCTTCAACCGGATGAACGACCTCGTCGACGACGTGCGGACCGAAGGGACGATCCTCTTCGAGGGGGCCAGCATTCACGACCCCAATCTGGACGTGAACGCGCTCCGCAGCCGGATCGGGATGGTGTTCCAGAAATCGAACCCGTTCCCCAAATCGATCTACGAGAACGTCGCCTTCGGCTGCCGAATCCAGGGGATCAACCGGAAGCACGATCTCGACCCGATCGTCGAGCGAAGCCTTCGCGGCGCCGCGCTATGGGACGAGGCGAAGGACCGCTTGCACGAGAGCGCTCTCGGCCTTTCCGGCGGCCAGCAGCAGCGGCTGTGCATCGCGCGGGCGATCGCGGTCGAGCCCGAGGTCATCTTGCTCGACGAGCCCTGCTCCGCCCTCGATCCGATCGCCACCGCGAAGGTCGAAGAATTGATGCTCGAGCTCAAGAGCCGATACACGCTCGTCATCGTCACCCACAACATGCAACAGGCCACGAGGGTCTCCGACTTCACCGCTTTCCTTTACCTGGGAACCATGGTGGAGTACGGGGAAACTCAGAAGCTGTTCATCAACCCGGCGAAGAAGCAAACCGAAGACTACATCACCGGCCGCTTCGGCTAGTCGAGAGGGAATCATGGAAAAGCTGCAGCGGCACTTTCAGGATCAACTGGACGTTCTGTCGGAAAAAGTCCTCGTGATGGGCGGTTGCGTCGAAGAGACGATCGGCAACGTCGTCTCGGCGCTCGTCGGACGGGATTCGGACCTGGCCCGGCGTGTCATCGCCGACGACGAGAAGGTGGATCGCTTCGACCTCGAGATCGACCAGCTCGGCATGGAAATTCTGGGGCTGTACCAGCCCGTCGCGCGCGACCTCCGCTTCGTCATCACCGCGATGAAGATCACGAACGACTTGGAACGAATCGCCGACTTGTGCACGAACGTCGCGGAGCGGGCGATCGAACTCAACGCCGAGCCGCAATTGAAACCGTTCATCGACATTCCGCTGATGGCCCGGCGCGCGCAGCAGATGGTCCGCGGCGCGCTCGACGCGTTCGTCCAGCGCGACGCGGCCGCCGCCCGTACCGTCATCGCTATGGACGACGAGCTCGACGAGCGCATGGAACAAGTGTTCCGCGAGCTGCTTTCGTTCATGACCGAAGACCCGAAAACGACCACGCGGGCCCTCCGCTTGATGTTCGTGGCCAAGTACTTCGAGCGGATGGGAGACCAGGCCACCAACATCGGCGAGCAGATCGTCTTCATGGCGGAGGGGCTCGTGATCAAGCATCCGGCGATCACCGGCGACGACCAGACGCCATGAAGCAGCGGATCCTCGTGATCGAAGACGACCCCGATATCGCCCTTTCGCTCCGCCTGAAGTTGGAGCGCGACGGGGGCTTCGAGGTCGTGACGACGCAGGACGGTGCGGTGGGATTGCGGCTGGCGGTGGACCGACCACCCGATCTCGTGCTGCTCGACGTCAACCTTCCCGGCATGGACGGGTTCGAGGTGTGCCGTCATCTGCGCAAGGAGCCGGCGACCGCGGCAACTCCGATCATCATGCTCACCGCCCGCATCGGCGAATCCGACCGCGTCGCCGGGCTCGACCTGGGGGCGGACGACTACATCACCAAACCGTTTTCCCCGAAAGAAGCCTTGGCCCGAGTCCGCGCGGTCTTGCGCCGGTCCGACCGGGCCGCCGAGGGTCCGGAGGCGCTCGCCGACGGCACCCTTCGCATCGATCTCGGCTCCCGCCAGGTCGAGGTTTCGGGGCAGGCCCTCGCTTTCACGCGCAAAGAGTTCGATCTGCTCGTCGAGTTGGTCCGGCAGCGCGGACGCGTGCTCACCCGCGAAAGGCTCTTGGAGACCGTCTGGGGGTACGACTACCCCGGCGAGACCCGCACGGTGGACGTTCACGTGCGCCGGCTCCGGCAAAAGTTGGGATCCCCCTTGGACGAACGCGTTGAAACCGTCGTTGGGGTCGGTTACCGCTACAGGAGCGGCGCGTGAACGGGAGGCGGCGACTGCTGGCGGCACTCACGGGCGTCACGCTCCTGGCGGTGGTGCTGTTGGGCTTCGGCGTGCTCCGGCTGACGCACGCCGCGGAGCGGAGCGACTTCGACGCGATCGAGACGTTCGGGTTCGCGTTGATTCTCGGCGCGACGGCGCTCGTGCTCCCGGCGGCGGTGGGCTGGTTCGCGTATCGCGCGCTCGATCGCCAGGTCGAAACGCTGACGGCGGAAATCGACGCCACCCCGACCGACGGCTCGCATCGCGCTTTCGTCGTGGGGGGACGCGACTCCGCGGGTGAGCTGGCTTCGGCGATGACGCGTCTCGTGGCCGAGTTGGCCGGCCGGGTCGATGACGGACGCCGCGAGAGCCGCCTCTTGCACTCGGTGGTCGTCGCCATGAAGGAGGGGATGGTCGTTCTCGGCCCCGACCGGAAGATCCGCGTTGCCAACGACGCGTTCCGACAGCTGTTTCGCACGCCCTTCGATCCGGTGGGACGCCTCCTCGCCGAGGTCGTTCGCGATCCCGCGGTGTTCCGCGAGTTGGAGGCCACCCTGCCGCCGGGAGGAGAAGTCCGCGAGAGCCTGCTCCACCTCCCCGGCTCCGGCCGCTCCTTCGAGTTGCGCGTCTCGCCCCTTTCCGGAAGCTCCCCCGACGAGCCGGCCGGCGCGTTGATCCTGTTCTTCGACGTCACGCGCCTCGAGGCGTTGGAGCGCGTGCGCCGTGAATTCGTCGCCGATGTGTCGCACGAGCTGCGCACCCCGCTCACCTCGATCAAGGCGTTCGTCGAAAACCTCATCGAAGAACGCCTCGTCGATACGGACGAAAGCCTGCGGTTCCTCGAGATCGTCCGCAAGCACGCCGACCGCATGGGCGCGTTGATCGACGACCTCACCGATCTGTCCTTGATAGAAACCGGCGCGGTCGCGCTCGACCTTGCGCCCGTCGACGTTTGGGAGATCGCCCACGATGTGGTCGCCCAGTTCGCGTTTCGCGCCGAGGCCGCCGGTGTCGACGTGCGGCTCGACCTCCCCTCCCCCTTCCCGCTGATCGCGGACCACCGGAGGGTCTGGCAGATCCTCGTCAACCTGGTCGATAACGCGATCAAATTCAGCGCGCGCGGGGGGATGGTGCGTATCGCCGGGGACGTCCGGGAAGGGCGCCCGCGGATCACCGTAAAAGACACCGGCGCCGGGATCCCGCCGGAGGCGCTGGAGCAGGTATTCCACCGCTTCTTTCGAGCGGACAAAGCGCGCTCACGCGAACTGGGCGGGACCGGCCTGGGGCTGGCGATCGTCAAGCACCTGATGAGGCTGCACGACGGAGAGGTTTCTGTCGTCTCGGAGCTGGGACGCGGCGCGGCGTTTACGCTGGAGTTTCCTCCCCAGCCTCCGTCCGGCCCTTCGGATCAGGGCTTGACTTCGGGTGTTAGCCCGATGCCGGGGACCGGCGGGTCGTAAGGCACGGGATCGGGCAAGGGCGCCGGGTGGCCCGATTTCACGATCGTGATGTGCCGGATGACGACCGGTTCCAGCGGCGTCCCTTTGTCGTCGGTTTTCACCAGGCAGATCTGGTCGACGATGTCGCGCCCTTCGACGACCTCGCCGAAACAGTTGTGGCTGGCATTGAAATACGGCTCGGCCACGACCGTGACGAAAAACAGCACGCCGCTGATCCGCTTCAACGACGCCGCCGTCATTCCGACCCGGTAGGGTCGCGAGAAGTTGACCGGCCCCGGCTCGGAAGGAACCCAAACGGGCGGCATTCCGTGCCCCGTGCCCGTGGGATCACCGGCCTCGAATCGTTGCGCGAACTTCGTCTTGTGGATCGCTACACCGTCGTAAAACGGGGTCTTCTTCTTGCCCCCGGTGTACGGATCGACGAACTCCATACGCCCGGTGGCGAAAGCGGCGAAATGGGCGACGGTCTGGGGGGCTTGTTCGGGCAGCAGCCTGAACGTGAACGACCCCAACGAGGTCTCGACGACCGCGTACCAGCCTTGCGGGCGCCCGGGTTGTTCCGCGGCCCCGAGGCTCGCGCAGCCGATCAGTAGGACGAGGAGGGCGCGCCGGATCGGGGTCATTCGATCGAGGCCTTTTTGATGCCGTCGAGCTCGGGGTAGTTCTTTTCGAGGAAGTCGTTCCCTTCTTGGGCGATGCGGCCTTGCAACTTGGTCAGTCCCTCGGCATAGCCGCCGTAGAGCTTGTCGACGACGTCCATCCCTTCGGTCACGTCACCGAACGGCGCAAAGCCCATTCCGTCGAGACGCCCGTTGTCGACCAGATTGATGAACAACTGCACCGATCGGCTGTCCGGCGCCCCGCTTTTCGCGTAGGTAACGAATCCCCGTTTATTGCTCTGTTTGACGGGGTCATCGGGAATCGTCGCCTTGAGCCACTTCGTCGCGATCGAAGGATCGCCATGGATGCCCCACTGGACGACAAATCCGGGAACGACCCGGAAGAACTTCACCCCGTCGAAATAGCCGTTCTTGACGAGATTGTAGAAGCGGTCAGCACCGTGGGGAGACCATTCGCGGCGGACCTCGATGACGATCGTTCCCTTCGTCGTGTCGAACCGCGCTCTGAACCGCTCGGGGGCCTGGGCGGTGAGCTTCGCGGGGGTCACCAACTTCTCCGGAGCGGCAGGGACGTGAGAAGCCGCCGCGAGTGCCACGGCGACGGCCGCGGCGGTTCCCAAGGACTTCAGTTCCATGATTGGCGTCTCCTCCAATGACCAGCGGGCCATGCTACGCGGGGCAGCGAAGGCCCGCAACCACGTTGGGTTTGCGCCCGAGGTGGCCTCTTCGCGTCCGATACCTATATTTCACGGGACGGTCCCGGGCCTCTCCAGTGGTGGGTAGGCGGGTCCGGGGAGGACTGGAGTGCCCCAGCTCGACACGATGTTACGCGCGCTGGCCGACCGAGGCGCGCGCGAGCTCTTCTTCCAGGAAGGGGCGATGCCGGCGCTCCGCTACCCCGATGGGGACAAGCCGGTGTCCCGCTCCGCGCTCTCGCGGGCCCAGATTGTTTCGTTAATCTCGGAACTCGGGACGGCCCGAGACGGTGGGTCGATCCGGAGCGGCGCCGCCACGCGATTCGTCTACACACTGGACGACGGCCGCGCTTTCGCCGTGGAGGCGGGATTAGGCGATGCGGGCTTCGCCGCCCGCATCGTCGCTCAGGACGGCCTGCCGGCCGAGGCCGCGGCCCCGGAGGCGCCGGCCACGTCGGCCGCACCGGCCGCACCGGCCACCGCCACGGGGACGATCGCAGCCGCGGAACCTTCGGGGCAAAAGCCGATCGATCTCGGAAACGTCCGTCCCGGCGGGCCCGCCATCGAGGCCTACTTCGCCTATTTGGTCGAAACCGGGGCAAGCGATCTGCACTTGTCCCCATGCGAGACGCCGATGCTGAGGCTGCACGGCGAGATGTTCCGGATCCCGGGTGCGAAAGTGTGCTCGGCGGAAGAGTCGGCCCGTCTCATCTTCGAGCTCATGCAGCCCCGATACAAGAAGGAATTCGAGGAGTGCTCCGACACCGACTTCGCGCACGAGATTCCGGGTCTTGCCCGGTTTCGCTGCAACGTCTTCGCCGAACGGAAGGGTCCGGGGGGCGTTTTCCGCGTCATTCCGACCAAGATCCCGTCGGCCGCCGACCTCGGCCTCTCGAAAGCGGTACTCGATCTGTGCTTTCTGTCGAAGG
>JANMVW010000466.1:0-6791 GCA_031393555.1 Acidobacteriota bacterium | reverse complement strand
CATGGTGTTCGCCGATCCGCGGGCGGTGAAGGCGGTGTCCGTGCTTTCGGCCTGGGACCGGCGTGCCGCGGCACGCGGTCCGTCGCGGCTTTTTTTTGCGTTCCTGAAGGAACTTCGGAAGGAGGCGGGCTCGTCCGCAACGCGCATCACCTGGTCGATGCTCGGCCGGATGATCGACGGCAGCGGCGCCCAGTCGCTCTGGGACGATGAGAGGACGCCGCAGGTCGAAACGCGCGAAGGTCGCATCGAAACCGCGCTCGCTTCGGCCCTCGATAGGGTGACGCGCGCGGAGGGAGCGGATCCCGCGCTTTGGTCCTTCGGAAGGGTCCACCGGCTCGCCTACGAGCACCCGTTCGCATCCGCGCTCCCCACCTCGATCGCCCAGTGGCTCGCGATCGGCCCCGTGGGGCTTCCCGGCGAATGGCACACGCTCAACGTCGCGGGTTTTCCGCTGCGCGGCGACGGCTACGACGTGACGCAGATCCCGTCGGCGCGCCTCATCGTCGATCTTTCCGACCCGGACGCCACGCGCTTCGTGCTGCCTCTGGGCCAGTCGGGACAGCTTTTCGACCGGCACGCGAAAGACCAGTTGCGGGCGTGGTC
This sequence comes from Acidobacteriota bacterium, assembly GCA_031393555.1. Lineage (GTDB taxonomy): Bacteria > Acidobacteriota > Polarisedimenticolia > Polarisedimenticolales > DASRJG01 > DASRJG01. The sequence goes on along the minus strand of JANMVW010000466.1, from coordinate 6,188 downwards.
CAAGGGAGAGGACTTCCCCCTGCCCTTCACCACGAAGGCCGTCCTTGCCGCGACGGTGTCGACGGTTCGCTTCGTCCCGGCCGACTGATTCCGTCCGCACGCAACGCCGACAACGCCATCGAGTCGCGGCGCTTTACGCATAGGCCGCGCTATCGGCATGTTCTCTAGAAAAAATCGTCGTTTCTCGCGCGTTGCGACACGCCCTTTTCATGGACTTCGCCAAGATCCCGGCGTAACTTCAGGGCTCCTTTTGAAAGAGGGATCTTGGACAACCGATGAGAATTCAAACCGTACTCGACGTCTTTCAGGAAAGGGTTCCGAAGACGTTTGCGTTCCTCGCCGACCGCCACGGCTTTGCGATCCATCGGAACGACGATTACGCATTCGTAGCGAAGTCGCCGGATTGTGACGTCGTGATCGAGCTCGACTGGGGGTCGATCGTGGTGTCGGTCCGTCCCTTGCAAACCGGGCGCGCCGTGCGTCTTTCGTTCATCGTCGGCGCCAAGAACCCGGCGATCCTCTTCCTCCCGCGTTACCCGTGGGGCCCCGACGATGCGTGCGAAGAAATCGACCGGCAGGCGGAACTGCTCGCGACGTACTGCGGCGACATCTTGAACGGCGATTTCTCCCAGTGGGCCGCTCTCGAGGCTCACCAAAAGCTGGTTCTCGAACAGTGGCGCGGCGAGTCCGAACGCCTCGTCAAAGAAGCGCGCGCCAAACTCGTCCGCCGCCGGGCCGAGGCGGCCTGGTCGCGCCGGAGCTTCTCGGAAGCGGCGCAGCTTTACGCGTCGATCCGCGAGGACCTGACCCAAGCGGAAATCGCGCGACAGGAGTACTGCCGGCGACGCACGCTGCTCGTTTCCGTCCCCCGCGCGCCGCGGGTTGCGGGTCTCGCATGATCGGCAAGCAGAAAGACCCCAACGCGCCGACGCCCCTCGCGTCGCGAGCGAAGTCGCGCGTGCGCCTGGGAGCGCCCTCGGACCCGCTGCTGACGCCCCGCGCTCGCGCGGCGCGCCGCAGGCTCACAGCGCATCTCGCCGACCCCGGCCCCCTGCCGCTGCTCGAGGCCGCCTTGGAGATCGCGGCCGAAGAGCACGAAACGATGGACGTGCTCGCGCAGATCGCCCGCGTCGAAACCATCGGTGTCGGTGCGAAAGAACGGGTCGCGGGCCTCACGAACCCCTTCGCTCGCCTGGACGCGCTGCGCGTGTTTCTCTTCGAAGAGCTCGGATTCAAGGGGAACGCCGAGAACTACGACGATCCGCGCAACTCGTATCTCGACGACGTGCTGGAGCGGAAGCTGGGCATCCCGCTCACCCTGTCGATCCTGGTGATCGAGGTCGCGCGGCGCGCGGGCATCCCGGCCGAGGGTGTCGGACTCCCCGGTCACTTCGTCGTCCGTGTCGAGGAGTTCGGGCGCCGCCTTCTGATCGATCCGTTCCACGGCGGCCACGTCATCACCGTCGAAGACTGCAAAGACCTCGTCGTCCGCACCACCGGCCGGGCGTCCCTCTTCCGCAAGGACTCGATGGACGCCGCCACGCCGCGGGCGATGCTGACCCGATTACTCCTCAATTTGAAGCGAATCCACCTCGCCCAAGGGGACTACATCAGGGCGCTCGCCGTCGTCGAGCGGCTGCTCGTGATCGCGCCGAGCGACGCCAAGGAAATCCGCGACCGTGGGCTCTTGCTGGCCCATCTCGGGCAGTCGGGCGCCGCCGTGAACGACCTGGAATGCTACCTGGCGTTGGCGCCGGGAGCCCCCGACGTCGAGTCGGTGCGCGGGCGCCTCGCTTGGATTCGTCGGCGAGCCGGAGCGGCCAGCTAGCCCAACGGACGATCGCCGGTTTGATGCGGCCCCGCCGCTTCGCCATAATGCCTGGTGTTCGGGCCTGCTTCGGCCCATCACGAAAGGCATTCATGGATATCCTGAGCACCGCACCGAAGACCAAAGAGCCGGTCGAAACCCTGAGTCGCGTCGTCATCCGCTTCGCCGGAGACAGCGGCGACGGGATGCAGCTCACCGGCACGCAGTTCACGGCGACAGCAGCCGCCATCGGAAACGACCTCGCGACCTTTCCCGATTACCCCGCCGAGATCCGCGCTCCCGCGGGGACGCTCGCCGGCGTGTCGGGCTTCCAAGTTAACTTCTCGTCCGAGGACATCTTCACTCCGGGAGACGCTCCGGACGTACTCGTCGCGATGAACCCCGCGGCGCTCAAGGCCAACATCAAGGACCTCCGCCCCGGCGGCATTCTCGTCCTCAACACCGATGCGTTTCGGGAGCAAGACCTCGCCAAGGCCGGTTATTCGAAAAATCCCCTCGAGGACGGCTCGTTGCGCGGCTTCCGCCTCTACCAGGTCGAAGTCACCCGCCTGACCCGGGCGGCGCTCAAGGAGACCGGGCTCCCGCAGCGGATCCAGGATCGCTGCAAAAACTTCTTCGCGCTCGGGATGATGTACTACCTCTACCACCGGTCGATGGACGTCTCGATCCAATGGATCCAGACCAAGTTCGCCGGAAAGCCCGAGCTCGTCGAGGCCAACACGCTCGCGCTGAAGGGCGGCTACGCGTACTGCGAAGCGGCGGAGATCTTTCAGGTCACCTACGAAGTCCCTCCGGCGCATTTGCAGCCGGGGACCTACCGCAACATCTCAGGAAATCAAGCACTGGCGTTGGGGCTCGTCGCGGCGGCGCGGACCGCCGATCGGCCGTTGTTTCTCGGGTCATATCCGATCACACCGGCCTCCGACATCCTCCATGAGCTGTCTCAGTACAAGAACTTCGGCGTCTACACTTTCCAGGCCGAAGACGAGATCGCCGCGGTCGGCTCGGCGCTCGGCGCGTCGTTCGCGGGTGCGATCGGATTGACGACGACCTCCGGCCCTGGCATGGCGCTCAAGATGGAGTTCATCGGCCTGGCGATCATGGTCGAGCTGCCGCTGATCATCGTCAACATCCAGCGCGGCGGCCCGTCGACGGGCCTCCCGACGAAGACCGAGCAGGCCGATCTGCTCCAGGCGATTTTCGGGCGTCCCTCCGAATCCCCTTGCATCGTGATCGCGGCGCGATCGGCCTCGGACTGCTTCGAGGCCGCCTATGAAGCCACGCGCTTGTCGATCAAGTACATGACCCCCGTGATCCTCCTCTCCGACGGTTACATCGCCAACGGCGCCGAGCCGTGGAAGCTCCCGAAGATCGAGGACCTCCCGCCGATCGACGTGAATTTCCGCACCGACCCCGAGGGGTTCCTCGCCTACGCGCGTGACCCCGTAACGCTCGCCCGGCCGTGGGCGATCCCGGGAACCGCCGGGCTCGAGCACCGGATCGGCGGTATCGAGAAGTCCGACGGCACCGGGAACATCTCGTACGATCCCGAAAACCACGAGCACATGGTCCACCTGCGCGCCGAGAAGGTCGCGCGGGTCGCTTTCGACATCCCGAAAAGCGTGGTCGACGGCGACCCCGACGGCGTGCTCGTCGTCGGCTGGGGCTCGACCTACGGCGCCATCACGTCGGCGATCCGCCACGCGCGCGCCGACGGCGTCCGCGTGGGCCACCTCCACTTGCGTTACCTGAATCCGTTGCCGAACGACCTCGGCGAGATCCTCGACCGTTACGACAACGTGTTGGTCCCCGAGATGAACCTAGGACAGCTGGCGATGATCCTCCGCGCAAAGTTCCTGAGGGACCTCACCCAGCTCAACAAGGTCCAGGGCCAGCCGTTCAAGGAGCTCGAAGTCTTGGACGCCATCCGCACGCTATCGACGGGAGGCCGGAAATGACGACGGGAACTCTGACCAAGAAGGACTTCATCACCGATCAAGAAATCAGGTGGTGTCCCGGCTGCGGAGACTACGCGATTCTCTCCTCCGTACAATCGGTGTTTCCCGAGCTCGGAATCCCACGTGAGAATTTCGTCATGGTCTCGGGCATCGGGTGTGCCGCGCGATTCCCCTATTACATGAACACGTTCGGGTTCCACTCGATCCATGGCAGGGCTCCTGCCGTCGCGACGGGCGTGAAGGTCGCAAATCCCGAATTGTCCGTCTGGATCGCCACGGGCGACGGCGACGCCCTGTCGATCGGCGGGAACCACATCATCCATTTGATGCGACGCAACGTCGACATCAAGGTGCTGCTGTTCAACAACCGCATCTACGGCCTGACGAAGGGGCAGTACTCCCCCACGTCCGAGATGGGAAAGCGAACGAAGTCGACGCCTTACGGATCGGTCGACCGTCCGTTCAATCCAATGGCCGTCGCCATCGGGTCCGGGGCAACGTTCGTGGCTCGCAGCGTCGATGTCTACGCCACGCACCTCAAAGACGTCTTGGGCGCCGCCGCGCGGCACAAGGGCACCGCGTTCGTCGAGATCTTCCAGAATTGCAACATCTTCAACGACGGAGCGTGGGAGCCCTACCGCGAAAAAGAGCTGCGCGACGACAACCTCCTCCACTTGCGGCACGGCGAGCCGCTGATCTTCGGCAAGAACGCCGACAAGGGGATCCGAATGGCGGCTCCGTTTACACCTGTGGTCGTCAGCCTCTCCGCTTCCGTCCCTGCGACGGACCTCGTCGTCCACGACGAGCAAGGACCCGCCGCCTACGCCTTCATGCTTGCGCAGATGGAAGCGCCGGGGTTCCCGGTGCCGGTCGGCGTCTACCGCAACGTCGAGGCCCCGATCTTCGACGCCGCGATGCACGCGCAGGTCGAGAAGGTCACGGCCACGAAAGGGAAGGGCGACCTGAAGGCGCTGCTCTACAGCGGGGACACGTGGGAGGTCCGGTGACGCGTCCCGCATGAGGGGCTTCGTCCTCCTACCGTTGATCGTAGCCTTTGCGCTCGGTGCGGTCGCGGCGTCCCCTGAGCGCGAGCTTCGGAAAGTTCTCGCCGACCAGTCCGCGGCATGGAACCGCGGTGACCTCGAGGCGTTTTGCGCCGTCTACGCGGAGGATGCGACGTTTCTCTCGCCCTCGGGACTGACGAAGGGGCGCCAATCCGTCCTCGAACGGTACCGGAAGAAGTACGTGGACAAGGCCGGGATGGGGATTCTCGCCCTCGAGATCCAGGAAGTGCGAACGCAGAACGCGACCGCTGCTTCGGTGGTGGCGCGCTGGAGCCTCGCCTGGCCGGATAAGCCGAAGGCCGAAGGCTTGACCCTCATCGTCTTCACGAAGACGCTCCGGGGCTGGCGCATCCTCCAGGACGCGTCGATGTGACCCGTCGCACTCGCGCCGTCATCGCCCTGTTCTCCGTCACGATCCTCTGGGGGTGCACGTTCGTCTGGATGAAGCAGAGCTTGAACGCGGCGGAGCGCGTGCTCGGTCATCCGGGGGGCGCGCCGGTGGTCGTGCTCTACGTCGGAATCCGGTTCGGGCTCGCCGCCGTCGTGCTCGCGCTGTGGCCGCGCGCGCGGCGCGCGCTCGACCGGGGCGCCTGGCGGGGCGGGGCCGTTCTCGGTGGGATCCTCTTTTCGGGATTCCTCCTGCAAATGCTGGGGCTCGAAAACGTCACGCCGCCGGTGTCGGCCTTCCTGACGAGCCTCTACGTGGTCTTCGCCGCGCTGATCTCTGCGTGGATGCACAGGGCGAGGCCCCACCTTCCCTTCCTGATCGGCGTCGCGCTGGCGACGTTCGGAGCGGGGTTCATCGAAGGGCCGCCCCACCTGAGCTTCGGCACGGCGGAGTGGCTGACGGTTGCGAGCGCGTTCATTTTCGCGATCCACATTATCGCGACCGACAGGATCACGAAGGCCAACGTCCCGGTGGCCGTGACGCTCGCGATGTTCGTTTGCACCGCGGCGTTTTCCGTTTGCGCTCTCCCCCTGGCGATGATGCGTGCGGGGGCGCCGGCGTCCACGGAACTGCTGGCCCTGTTGCGCGATGCGGGATTCGCCTTACCGCTGCTTTTGTCCACGCTGTTTGCCACGGTTCTGGCGCTGACGCTGATGAACCAGTTCCAGCGCGAACTCGATCCCGTGCGCGCCGCGATCTTGTTCGCGCTCGAGCCGATCTGGACGACGTTGATCGCCATGGCAGCGGGGTTCGGCCGCCCTGGCTTCTGGCTGTGGATCGGCGGCGGCGCTCTCCTCGCCGGCAACCTCGTCGCCGAGTGGGGCGCGGCGCGCGACTTAGGGGTCAGGTCTCCCCTTGGGTAATTCGGCCGGGCCGTATTACTCAATGGG
>JANMVW010000434.1:0-4300 GCA_031393555.1 Acidobacteriota bacterium | reverse complement strand
CTCAGTCAATCAACAAGCTTGCGGCCACCGTGCTAGCGGCGCCGCAGGAGCCCCACGAGATTCGAGCGGTCGTCGGTCCAGAGGAACTCGTCCGCTTCGGCGCCGCGATCGGCGGGTGCTCTCACCCAGCCGTCCGACGCGAGGATTGGGAGCGCGCTCGTCGCGTCGCGCCCCATCACCGCCCACTTCGAATAGTCTTTGCCCTCGAACGCCTGCTCCGGCGTTCGGCTCGCGTCGCGCTTGACCGCGGCGGGAGCGTCGAGGGAGGCCGCGATCGCGGCGACGACCGGATCGAGCGCCAGGTATCCGTTGGTCAGGTGGAGCGCCAAGCAGCCGCCCGGCTTCAGCTTCCGCAAATACAAAGAGACGGCCTCGCGGGTCAGCAAGTGGACCGGAATGGCGTCGGAGCTGAACGCATCCAAAACGATCAGATCGAACCGGCCGTCGGCGCACTCCGCGATCCGCCGTCGGCCGTCGCCCAGAACGACCGACACCTCGGCGCGGCTATCCGTGAGGTAGGTGAAGTAGTTCGGGTTTTGGGCGATCCGGGCGACCGCCGGATCGATCTCGAAAAAGGTGAAGCGCTCTCCGGCGTATCCGTAAGCCGCCGCCGTGCCCGCGCCGAGTCCGATGAGCGCGACCTCGGGGATGGGACCGCGCGCCCGCAGCCCGCGGAAGATGTCTCCCAGCGGGCCGGACGGGTGGTAATACGTCGTGGGCGTGAGCCGCCGCGCGCGATCGAGCGACTGGCTTCCGTGGCGCGTCACGCCGTCGATGAGCACCCGCAGCGTCTGGGCGGCGATCGCTTCGTGGCCGTTGGCGTCGACGACCGGAATCCCCGGACTCGCGGTGTCGACGATCCGGTGGACGCCGTAAAACGTCCGCTCCCGATGGAGCGACGTCCAGGGCGTGCGGGACGACGTCCAGGTCACCGCGATCAGGGCGGCAACGGCGAACGCGAAGCGCCGCGGCCACCCGATCACCGCCAGGGTCAACAGCGAAGGGACCCCGATCGTCACGGCGGGGATCCAGCGCGCGGCAACATCCGAAGTCGGCGTGACGCGATTGACGAGTAGGACGGTCGACCCGATCGCGACCGCGACCGCGAGGTCGGTCGAACTGGAAATGATCCGCTGCCTGCGTGTTTCGGAGCGGCGCGCCGGATCCGGCACCAGGAAGGCCGCCAACGCCAGGGCGATCGGGTACTCGGCGATCGAGGTGAAAACCAGAGGTGCGACGATCGCGTTGAAGACGCCGCCGAGGCAGCCGCCGAGTGCAATCCAGAGGTAGTACTCGGTGAGCCGCGACCGGTCGGGCCGATCGGCAGCGAGTCGCCCGTGACACAGCAGCCCCAGCACCGCGAGCACGGCGAGGTGAAGGGGGAAGATGAGCCGGCCGAACACGTGAGGGCCTTCGCGAAACTCCGCGGCGGCGACGACGACCATCACGCCGCCGACGAGACCCAACATCGGGGAGGACAGCCGCACGCGCGGGGAGAAAGCGACCACGAAGGTCAGCAGGTAGATCCCCAGCGGGATGATCCAAAACAGCGGAATCGCCGCGATGTCCGAAGTCAGGTAGTGGGTCGCTCCGAGCACGGCGCACGACGGCACGAACGCCAGGGCCATCCACCGGAAACGGCTCGACCACGCCGGTGCCGCGACGCCCGGCGTTTCGGCGTGCGCTGCGATCGCGCCGGGCCGACGCGCGGCCCAGCTCCCCGACGCGAGGACCAGCAAAACGAGCGCTCCAAAGCCGAAGGACCAAACGCCCGCCTGCGTTGGACCGGAAGCCGCCGCGTGGAGCGGAAGCGTACGTTCGAGGAAGAACGGATAGGCGAAAAGCCCGGCGAAGCTCCCGACGTTGCTCGCGGCGTAAAGGAAGTACGGATCGGCGGCCAATCGGTGGTCCGTCGCCGAAAACCACCGCTGAAGCAGCGGCCCCGTCGCGGCGAGCGTCGCGTAGGGAAGGCCGAACGACATCGCGAGGGCCGCGAGGAGCCACGGCGCGGGCGAGGCCTCGACGGGGGGCAAGGAGGTCGCGGCGATGACCGGAGGCAGCAGGAGCACGGCCGCCGCGCACACGACGCCGTGCAGGACGACCTGGGTCCGCAGGGCGAACCGGCGGCCGAGCAGATGAGCCCACCCGTAACCGGCGAGAAGGCCGGTCTGAAAAAACAGCATGCAAACCGTCCAGACGCTGGCACTTCCGCCGAGGAGCGGCAGCGCCATCTTGGCGGCCATCGGTTGGATCGCGAAGAGCAATGCCGCCGAGAGGAGCGACGCGAAGGTGAGGAGGGCGACCACGGCCGTAGAATGCCACGGATGGACGGCACTCCGCTTCGGGAAAAGGTGGACGCGCTCCCGGAGCGTCCGGGCGTCTACCTCTATCGCAACGCCCAGGGCGCGCTGCTCTATGTCGGCAAGGCCAAGTCGCTGCGCCAGCGCGTGCGCTCGTATTTCCAGGCCGGAGCGCAGCACGCGCCGCGCACCGTCAGCCTCGTCGCCGAGATCGCCGACCTCGAAACCATCGTCGTCGACACCGAGATGGAGGCGCTGATGCTCGAGGCGAACTTCATCAAAAAAGAACGTCCGCCGTACAACGTGATCCTGCGGGACGACAAGAGCTTCCCGTATCTCAAGCTGTCGCTGGCGGACGAGTACCCGAGGGTCTCGCTCGTGCGCCGGGCGCGCCTGGACAAGAACGCTTACTACGGTCCGTTCCTCCCGGCGTCGGTCGCGAGACGCTCGCTCAAGCTGATCCCGCGTTTTTTCCAGGTGGCCACCTGCGACGAGGTCTTCGACGGCAAACGGCGGCCGTGTCTTTACTACCACCTGGATCAGTGCTTGGCGCCGTGCGCGGGAAAAGCCACGCCCGAAGAGTACGGACGGGCCGTCGCCGATGCGAAGCTGTTCCTCGAAGGCCGCCACAAGGACCTGACCGCTTCGTTGACGCGTCACATGCATGAGGCGTCGGACGCGCAGCTGTATGAAAAGGCGGCGCGCTACCGCGACACGCTCGGCACGATGGAAAAGCTCGGCATCCGTCAGACCATCGACTCGTCGGGTCTCGAGGATCGTGACTTCCTGGCGCATCACGTCGAAGGGCGGCAGCTTGCGCTCCAGGTTTTCGAGATGCGCGCGGGGAAGGTCCAGGCGCGCCGCGAGTTCACATTCGACGATCTCGATTTCGATCCTGCGGAGTTCTACGCCCAGGTGCTCGTCCAGCTTTACGCGGAGGCCGCTCCGCCCCAAGAGATCGAGCTTGCGGCCCTGCCGGCCGAACCGTTGCTGTTGACGGCCTGGTTGACCGAGCGCGCGGGGCGCAGCGTGACACTCCACGTTCCGGAGCGCGGGACCAAGCGCCGTTTCTTGACGATGGTCGAGAAGAACGCCGCGCTGGCCTTCGAAGCCCACTTCAGGGCGAGGCACAGCCACGGCGTCGAGGTACTGGAGGCGTTGGCCCATGCGATCGGCCTCGCCGAGGCGCCGTACCGGATCGAAGCGTTCGACATCTCGAACATCCACGGCACCGACTCGGTGGCCTCGATGGTCGTGTGGGAGGGGGGCAAGCCGAAGCCGTCGGACTACCGGATCTTCAACATCAAGTCGGTCAAAGGTCCCGACGATTTCGCGTCGATGGCCGAAGCGGTCACCCGCCGGTACCGCCGCGTGCTCCTCGAAGGGAAGCGGCTGCCGGATCTGGTCTTGATCGACGGTGGCCCCGGCCAGTTGGGCGCCGCGGTGCGCGCGGCGGCGGCCGAGGGCCTCCCGACGCTCCCCATGGTCTCCCTCGCCAAGCGGGAGGAAGAGATCTTCCTCCAAGGGATCGGGGAGCCGGTCCGCCTCGACCGTTCGTCTCCGGCGCTCCAGCTCTTGCAGAGGATCAGGGACGAGGCGCACCGGTTCGGGATCAAGCGCCATCGCGCCAAGCGCGCGCGACGCACCCTGACGAGCGCGCTCCTCGACGTTCCGGGGGTGGGACCCAAAACGGCGAAGGCTCTCTTGCGGGCGTTTGGCAGCGTTTCCGGGGTGAAGGCGGCGACGGCCGTGCAGATTGCCGAGGTGGCGGGTGAAAAGGTGGCCCGGGCCATCGCCTTGTGGGAATCACCCCATGGTGGTTCTTAGAATGTTTGTCCGGTTTGTCCGCGGGCGGACGTTTTGGGCGCTTACCGGACGCTGACGGTTGCGAGAAGTCGCGTGAATTCGGTTTCCAGCTCCGGGCATACGTCTTGCCATATCGCCTGCTCGTGGACTGGCCGTGCTTCCCGATCGAGATCGTTCCGCCCGATCAATTCACG
>JANMVW010000430.1:0-3016 GCA_031393555.1 Acidobacteriota bacterium | reverse complement strand
GGAAGCTCCAGAACCGTAGCGAGGCGCTTGAGACCGCACCCTACGATCCCATCGACGCCGACGCCGTCCTGCGAAATGGCCTGGCGTCGCTCCACGACCTGCCACGCCTGATGGAGTCAGCGAGCATGGAAGACCGGAAGGAGTTCGTGCGGGCGTTCGTGGGCGGCGTCAGCGTCGTTCCCGGCGAGGCGCGGCTGGATATTCAGATGCGCACGCTCCCCGCCGTCGGGGTGCTGCGACATTCAAACTCTGCCTGTGGACTGGTAGCGGGGGCGCGCTATGAACCGGTACAGATAGAGATGAGGCCCATGGAACGGTTCCTCGCGGGGCTGCGGAGGGTCGCGGAGGGGCTCCTCGATCCGCTCGAGCTCATCCACGCCCTCACCGCTCGGCTTGTGCAAGCGCTACCGCCGCCTGATCGCTCGCGGCAAGCACGCCAACATCGTGACGACCGCGATCGCGCGCGAGCTTCTCGCTTTCATGTGGGCCATCGCCAAGGAGTTGAAGATCATCGCGTAATTCACGTCACACAACTCCAGGGTCTGGACAGAGGCGCGGCACCGGTATTGGCGCAACCCTCGATGGCGTTAAGAGGCGGCCTCGGCCGATCGTCGAGCCTAGACCGAGGAAGGCGCTCGACGGGACCAAGTAAGGTGGTAACCAACCCACGGATATCAGCAGGATCAACCGTCGAATTTACTGGCCCCGCCTCTGATCAGGCCCTGGATTCCAAGGAGACAACGAACATGTAGAGAAGCATGCACTCGGCTCTGGTATTGCCAGAAGAAGTCATATCACCGTGCCTCTTCGCTTCACTTAAGCGTCGAAAGGACGTTCTCTGCCAGCCACCCAAAGCCGTCGTCGTCCAAGTGAGTCACGCCGAACCGCGCAATGACGAGTCGCGCCGATGGTACAACCAATAGCTTCTGGTGGAGGTGGCCCGAGGCGTAGAATGCGTCATCCGGAAGACTCCAGTCGCGCCGCCAACGTGGTCCGCCCAACCACCACCCGGCGCCATAGCCGCGATTGAGCGTTGGCGAAGTGGAATAGCGGATCCAGCCCTCCGGAAGGATTCGCTGACCATCGTACATGCCACCATTGGCGAAGAGCATGCCGAAACGAGCCCAATCGCGCGCGCTCGCGTACATCGACGTGGGCGTCCCTGCGGCGTCAAACTCCAGAATCATCGAACTCATGCCGAGAGGCTCGAACAATTCGCGCCGTGCGAATCGCAGCACATCCCCGGGAGTACCGCCCACAGCGTCGCGGATGATTCGCGAGAGGATGACGGTGTTGCCGGTGCTGTACTGCCAGCGGCTGCCTGGTTTCGCCTCGAGGCGAGCCCGCTCGGCAAACGCCGCCATGTCGGGCTCGAGAAAAAGCATTCGCGAAACAGGGTCGAAGCCGCTCCTCGTTTCACCCAGCGCGAGTCCGCTCGTCATCCGAAGGAGGTGATCGATCGTGATTTCATGCCGCGGGTCGGCGGGATTCCGCCACAACGGAACGGGGGCGGGTTGCTCAACTACGAGCCGCCCGTGTCGAACAAGGATGCCGACGAGCGCGTTAATCACCGACTTCCTGACCGACCACCCTTGCATTGGCGTCGTGGTTCCGTATCCCGGTGCGTACCGCTCTGCAATGATGCGGCCGTCATGAATGACGACGACGGCTTTCGTTGCCAGATCCGGTCGAGCGAAGAGGCGCTCCAGGACGGCCCGGAGCTTTTCATTCGCCGTCTCAACCTTCGGAAGTGGGTCGACGGTCCCGGGCGCGGCACCCCCGGCCAGAGACACCGGAGGCGGCACCCCTCGGACGACCAGGCACCCCATGCCTTCGCGATAAACGGCACGGCTCCGGAAAAGGCCAGCGAAACTGGTCGTGACCTCTTGACGAGTGTTGTCTACGTTGTACCTTAGCGCCCAGTCGAGGAGTACCATTTTCCCCATCGGCTTGACAGTCTCCGCGTAAACCTGGTCCGGATCCAGCCCGGAGATGAACGCCGCGGAGCACAGCGTGTGACTGACAAGGCCCGTACCGACACGGATCGCGCGGTCCGGACGTAAAGTGATGCAGGCGGCGGCAAGAACGGTGGCCGCCGTGAAGATGGCGAGAAGCGCCTTGCGCATCATGTGCGGCCGTCCATGCGGATCTTCCGCCCGCAGCTCCAGGTTCCTCACTTGGTTGTCCATTACGGAGGCCGTATGGTTCAAAAACTCGACCGACGACCAGAGCGTCGTGATTCTACCGCCCGCGTGACGATCGTGGACGCTATTACCTTGGGCCGCAAATCCCTACGATCCGCTTGTGGCGTACACCCTTCAGCCGTGGCAGGTATTCCTCACAGCACTCGCAGGCTGGATCACTCGACACCAGCAGGCGGCGATCGACTTCCTGCGGGAAGAGAACCGCGTCCTTCTCGAACAGCTCGGTGACAGACGGATCCGGCTGACCGATGTCGAGCGGCGTCGGCTCGACGTCGCCGGCAAGGCTGTCGGCAGAAAGGCGCTGGCGGATCTCGCTGGGCTCGTCACCCCCGACACGATCCTCGCTTGGCATCGCAAGCTCGTAGCGGCCAAGTGGGATCACCGATCAAAGCGAGGACCGGGTCGACCGGGAGTCATGAAGGAGATCGAGAAGCACATCGTCCGTTTCGCGAGAGAGAACCCGAGTTGGGGCTATCGCCGGATCGAAGGCGCTCGAGCCAATCTCGGTCATCACGTCGCCCGCACCACGGTCGCCAACCTCCTGAGGAAGAATGGCATCGATCCCGCCCCCGAGCGCGGCGGCCGGACGTCGTGGCGCACCTTTCTTTCCGCCCACTGGTCGACGATCGCCGCAATCGACTTCACGACCGTCGAGGTTTGGAGCCGAAACGGTCTCGTCACGCTGTATGTCCTGTTCGCCATCGAACTTCGGAGCCGGCGCGTTTTCTTCGCGGGCATGACGCCAGGCCCCGACGACGCCTGGATTCGTCAGATCGGGCGGAACTTCACCGACCCAGTGGACGGCTGCCTGC
>JANMVW010000427.1:0-2815 GCA_031393555.1 Acidobacteriota bacterium | reverse complement strand
GCAAGAAAAAGGGGACTGTCCCCTTTTCGTCATCGTTTCTCCAGGGCCGCGGCCCAGTCGACGAAGAGCCGGATCTCGCGGTGCGGCGTTTCGGCCGCCTCGCTGACCAGGAAGCGCTCCCCATCCGCGGTCATATCCGCGCCCGTTCGCAAGCCCGAAACCTTGGAGAGCGGTCTTGGGGCACCGGGTCGAAACTCGTCACCCGCGTCGACCGACACCGACATGAACATGCCGTCATTGTCGAAATAGAGGAGTTCCTTCCCACCGCGCGACCAACGCGGGGTCCCCCCACCGTTGCCGGAGACGCGGACCTTGTGCCCCGGCTTCGGGAACGACTGGACGTAGACCTCTGTCGTCCCGGACTCATCCGAGTTGTACGCCAGCCATCGCCCGTCGGGCGAAACACGCGCAGCGGTCTCAGCGTTCGGGGATGCGAGGTACGGCTCGGGTTTCCGTTCTCCGCTCATGGGCAACAGCCAGAGGTCCCCCTTGGTCGAAGGATCTTCAACCCGGAAGACGATGAACTTCCCGTCGGGGGACCAGTCGAGGATGTATTTGAACTGCGCGTCGGTCGTAGGCACCAACTCCGGGCCGCCTGCGCCGTCCGCGCTTCCGACGAAGATCTCCGCGCGGCCCGTCTGTTTCGACACGAAGGCCATCCGGCTGCCGTCGGGAGACCAGGCCAGGCTCGTCTCGGCCGACAGCGTGGGAGCGAACTTGGTCGGCATCGAGCGAGCAAGATCCACGAACCAGATGTCGGTCCCGTTCGTGACGGCGGCGCGCCGCCCATCCGGAGAGAGTCGCCGCAAGTTCCACGGCCCGGGAGGAAGGGTGATCGCGCCGAGCGAGGCGCCGGCACGATCGTGCCACTCGAGAGTGGTCTTGGGCGGATCGCTTTGAAGCACGATAAGGCGGCCGTTCCTCGACGCCGAGACCGGAGGCTCGGCGTCTATATTGGAGTACTCGGGCGCGTTGCCGATCGCGACCGCGTCGCCGGTCAACTCGAGGCGGCCGGTATCGAAGCGTTGCGCCATGACCCGGCCGTCGCGAGCGAACACGAGGTATCCCGGTTCGGCAAAAGTCGCGGCCGATCCGGCGGTGAGGACCTTCTTCACCGACTTCGATTTCAGGGACCCGACGAACGTGTCCCAACCGTTCGGCCCGGGCGGAAGCGCCACGTAGAGAAAGTGGTCGCCGTCGGGAAGGAAGCACGGGAATCGATGCGACGCTTCGTGCCGTCCTGCATCGAGCGTCGTGACCGGAGTCGTCTCACCGCCGCCCGACGAGACGCGCACGAGAGCACCTTCCGAAGTGGGCGAGAGTACGATGACGCCGTCCTGATTCCAGGCTCCCCCTCGCCCCACCGTCGCTTTGCAAATCGTGACTGGGGACCCGCCGTCGATCGCCACCTTCTCGAGGTTGCCCTCGCTGAGGTACGCCACGAAGCGGCCGTCGTAGGACCAGAACAAGGGCCCGTGACCACTCTTCGTCTCAGGGATGGGCCTTGCCGTTTCGGAGCCTAACGGCCGAACCCAGAGCTCTCCGCCCGCAGCACCGCCAGCGAAGTAGACGACCGTACGCCCGTCAGGCGAGAGGCCGATCGCCGACCAGGACGGGCTCAGAGCATTCCCGGCAGGAGGGGGAATCGAAGCAAAGATCGGCTCTGCGGCCTTCTGCGGCGCGCGGAAAACGAAGAACGAGACGGCGGCCGCCGCGAGGCCGACCGCGGCGAGCGCCCATGCGAGACGCTCGCGGCTCTTGCGGCGCGCGGCCACGGGCGCGGGCATTCCCGTCTGTGAGCCGCCTGCCGCGAGCCACGAAAGCTGCAGCTTCGCGTCGTGGGCGCTCTGGATGCGGTCGGCAGGATCCTTGGCGAGGCACGCGCCCACGAGACTCTCGAGTGCCGGCGGCGCGAGCGGGGACACCTGAGAGATTGGCGGGGGCTCGCTCCCCATGATGGCGGTGATCAACGACGCCTGGCTCTTCCCTTCGAACGCACGGCGCCCCGTCGCCATCTCGTAAAGGACGCAACCCAGCGCCCACAGATCGGCGCGCGTGTCGGCTTCTTGTCCTTCCAACTGCTCGGGGGCCATGTACTGAAACGTGCCGAGGAGCGTCCCTTCTGCGGTGAGCGGCCCGGCGACCGTCGGCGAGCTGGTCAGCTCACTCGTCGCTCCGAGCCCACTCGCACGGGCGAGCCCGAAGTCCATCAGCTTCGCGCCGGACTTCGTGAGCATCACGTTTCCGGGCTTGAGGTCGCGGTGCATCACGCCCGCGCGGTGCGCGCGATCGAGCGCGTCGGCAATTTGCCCGCCGAACTTCAACACGTCCGTTGAGGGGAGAGCGCCCTTCAACAACCGCTGCGCCAGCGTCTCCCCTTCGATCAGCTCCATCACCAGGTAGTCGGTGTCGCCTTCACGGCCGACGTCGTGGAGCGTGCAGATGTGCGGGTGGTTGAGGGACGAGACGGTCTTGGCCTCGCGCTCGAACCGCGCGCGGATCTCGACGCTCGACGACAGATGTTGCGGCAGCACCTTCACCGCGACCTCGCGCCCGAGCCGCGTGTCCTTCGCGCGGTAAACCTCGCCCATACCTCCGGCGCCGAGAGGCGAGACGATCTCGTACGGGCCGAGGCGGGTACCGGGAGCGAGCGCCATCTAGTTCAGTCCCTCGATTTTGTAAGAAACCCTCGGGCACGGCCGAGCCGTGCACCTGCTCGACCAGAAACTCCCCGAGAAGCGTAGCATCGTACGCCGGGAGGAGTGGCCGTCCACTTTTTTGGTGTTCCGCGAACCCGTAAAGAAACATGGTCCGG
>JANMVW010000406.1:0-2639 GCA_031393555.1 Acidobacteriota bacterium | reverse complement strand
CAAGACGGCGGCGGCCCGCCGACGCACGTGCCACCGCTGCAGACATCGCCCGTCGTACACGCGTTCCCATCGGTGCACGCGGTGCCGTTCGACTTCGCCGGGTCCGAGCAAGCGCCCGTCGCCGGGTTGCATGTCCCTGCCTCGTGGCACACATCGCTCGCCGTGCACACAACGGGATTCGACCCCGTGCAGACACCGCTCTCGCACGTGTCGGCCTGCGTGCAAGCGTTCCCATCGTTGCATACCGTCCCGCTCGGCTTCGCCGGGTTCGAGCAGACGCCCGTCGCCGGGTTGCATGTCCCCGCCTCGTGGCACGCATCGCTCGCCGTGCACGCGGTGAACATCGGCCCCGTGCACACGGCGCTCAGACACAGGCCTTCGGGTGTGCAGGCATCGCTGCACACCGTCCCCTCGGGCGCGACCGGATTCGAACAAGTTCCCGTCGTCGGATCGCACGTCCCCGCGAGGTGGCACGCGTCGCTCGCCGAGCACACCACGGGGTTCGCGCCGGTACACACGCCGCTCTGGCACGCGTCCGTCCGGGTACAGGCGTCCCCGTCGGCGCACGCTGTTCCATCCGGTGCCGCTGGGTTCGAGCAGATCCCGGTCCCCAGATCGCACGTCCCCACAACGTGGCACGCGTCGCTTGCCGTGCAGATCCCCGGGTTTGTGCACGTTCCCGTGGCAGGGGAGCAGATCCCCGCGGTGTGGCATAGGTCGCTCGCCGAGCATACGACGGGATTCCCACCGGCACACACCCCGTTCTGGCACGTGTCCGTCTGGGAGCAGGCGTTGCCGTCGCTGCACACGGTTCCGTTCGGAACGCCGGCGCAGGAATCGGTCGTGCAGACCTCGACCACATAGTCCTGGGGGTTCTGGGTCGACCCGCACGAGCTCCCGCAGTTCAACGACCACGAGCTGGCGAACGCGACGCGCAGGCCGTCCCTCGACGGGACCGCGTGCGCTTCGGAACGGTACGACCCGTAATCGGTATGCGAGTGCGCAAGTCGCTTGACCGCCAGACTCCCATCCATCTTGACGGCGACGATTTCCCCGCGGAAGCGCGTCCCGCCCCAGGACGAGTGATAGCTCACGTAGGCCCACCCGGGATTGTCCTGACTGACGGCAGAAACGTGCCGGCCATCCCCCTCGTTGATGGGGTCGGTCAGGGCCGTAATCTGTCCGTCCTTGAGACGAACCAGGATGACGGTTCCGAGCCTTTTCCCTTGGCTGTCGAGCACGGTACCGTTGTTCTTGTTTCCGCACTGCTCCTGGCCGACGACGACATCTTCGTTGCTATCGAACGGGTTGATCGACGCGGACGATTCCCCGACGTCGTAGACGTATCCGTCATCCGATGTCCCATGACATCCTGAAAAATGCGCGGTGGACGTCGGCCGGGGCGTGATGGCGAGGGTGCTTGGATTGATGTCGTAGACCCGCGTGTAGTCCTGGTCGTTGTACCAAACCACGAGGTATTTTCCCGACGGCGATACGGCCAGGTAGTCGATATAGGTGACATCGCAGAGGCTCGAACGGTTGGCGCCACAATCGGTGGTCACGTCGTGAGCCGGCCCCACGCGCCCCGGCGCGGGATCCATCTCGACGATTACGACCTGCTTTCCGGTCGAATCGGTGATCGGCGTGTACTTCCCGTCCCAGGAGGTACCCTCCGTCTTGCTCTGGGCGCCCGTAAACGGAAGCGTCCAGAAACGTGTCTCGATGCACGTCGTCACATCGAACCAACTCAGTCGATTGCCGTTGACGTTGATGCGTTCGTGCGGGTGCGCCGGATTGGGGTTCCACCAGTCATCTCCCAAACTGTAGTTGCTGCACTTGCCGTACCTCGGAACGTAGGTTTGGCCGTCCAAGTAGAGAACGCGCGGCGAGCCCCCCGATTCGTTCTGGATCGCGTAGAGCGTGCCGTCCGAGTTCCACGGCGGGTCCGTGTGATAGTGATGGCGGACATCCGACCCGAACGTGCCGGCAACCGGAGCGGTGCTCGTTCCCGAGTTTCCTCCGATCCGCGTCACCGTGGTCCCGAAGGTCGGGTCGATGGCCGGCACGAGATACTCCGGCTTGGGTGTCTGGGGCAAGGAGAACACGGCGGACGCGTTCGTTGCGTTCGCGTTACAAGTGTTGTCCAGCGTTGCTGCGGCGAACGCGTCGGTTGCGCGAAGGCCCCCAACGAGCAAGAAGCAGGCAGCGAGATGCCAGGCGTGATCACTCGAGAACCGCATTCGAGTTTCTTTCAATGCCCGTGACCGGTGGAAGGCCCCGATCGAGAACGCGCCCACCCTTGCGCGTGCTCATGGGGAAGCCGCATGAGAATACGGCATGAGCGGCCGCTTTCACACTCGGATCTCACGATCATCGTGCGGGCTGGAGGCGAGCTGCGTCAACGGGACAGTGACTTCGTTACGATTTTAGAAGCTGTCTTGAGTCTCGACCCGATTCCAGCGGCAAATCATCTCGTCCAGGAACACGCTGTTCGCGATGGCGATGCTCTCGTTGTCTCCCTCGATGAGAACCTGCACCGCTGTGATGGCCTTCAAGACGCCGCGTTGGCCGCGAATCTCGACGAGGCGCATTGCGGAGCACCCCGGCTGCGTGATCAAAGGGAAGCTCTATTGACCCCG
>JANMVW010000337.1:0-3896 GCA_031393555.1 Acidobacteriota bacterium | reverse complement strand
CTGCGGTCACCGCGAGCGGCGTCATTCCCTATGCGCGCCTGGGCGTGAACGTCCGCGTGCTGCTGTGGGGGCTTCTCGCATCGCTCGTGTTCGGACTCCTCTCGGGCGTTCTGCCCGCCTGGCGCATGTCGCGCCTCCATCCCGTCGAAGCCTTGCGGGGGCAAAGATCATGATCGGCCATCTCCTGAAACTGGCGTGGCGCCGGAAGACCTCGTCCGCCCTTCTACTGATCGAGCTCCTCGCGTCGTTCGTCGTCGTCTTCGTCGTGGCGACGTCGGTCGTCTTCCTGGCCGAGTGTTGGCGCGCACCTCTGGGCTTCGAGTGGCGAAACGTCTGGAGCGTCGAGATCGACCGCACCAAGACCACCGATGACACCTGGACGCCGGAGGAAGTGCGCGGCTACCAGATGTTGCTGCGCGAAGGGGCTTCGATCGAGGGCGTGGCCGCGATCGCGGGGTCGCTGAACGCCCCCTACGATTCCAGCACCCGCTCCGGCAACCGGCTGTTCGGCGGCCACGACGTCACCATGCACTTCGCCGAGTTCACCGACGGCGCGCGCGACGTTTTGGGGCTCGATCTCGTGAAGGGTCGTTGGTTCGAACCGGCCGACGACGCCCTCCCGTTCACCCCCGTCGTGGTCAGCGAGAGGTTCGCACGAGAAGCCTTCGGCGATGCCGACCCGATCGGCAAATCGTTCGGAACGCCTCCGGACGACAACGACGAGCGCATCGTCGGCGTCGTCTCCGACTACCGAAAAGGCGGAGAACTCTCGATCCCTGTCGGCTTCGTCATGCTCAGAACACCGCTCGGACGGGACGACGTACGCCCCCCGCAGGTGCTCCTCGTTCGCGCGGCTCCGGGCGTCGACGCGGGCTTCGAAGAACGTCTCGTGACGAAGCTCCATGCCGTCATGCCCGAGTGGACCTTCGAGGCCCGCCCCTTGGCGGACCTGCGCTCCCGGTCTTTTCTCGTCCTGCTGGTCCCGTTGGCACTCGGCGCGACGATCGCCGGATTCTTGCTGCTCATGGTGGCGCTCGGGCTGATCGGCGTGCTGTGGCAGAATGTCACGCGCCGCACCCGCGAATTCGGATTGAGACGTGCCGCGGGAGCCTCGCAAGGCGACATCCGCCGCCAGGTGATCATGGAAGTCGTGCTGACCGCCGCCTTTGCGCTCGTGCTCGGAGTGATCCTCGCCGCCCAGATACCGTTCCTGGGACTGGTTTCGTTCGTCGGGGCCGGCACGATCGCGGCCGGCGCTCTCATCGCGAGCCTTCTCGTGCTGGCGACCGTCATCGCGGCCGGTTGGTACCCCAGCGTTCTGGCCACGCGCATCCGGCCGGCGGAAGCGCTCCGAGACGAGTAGCGGATGATCCTGATCGTCGACGACGACCCCTCGGTCACGGCTTCACTGGCGCTGCTCCTCAAGCAACACGGGTACGCCACGCGTTCCGCGACGTCACCCGCCGAGGCCTTGGCCGCGCTCGCCGAGTCCTCGTTTTCGTTGGTCTTGCAGGACATGAACTTCTCACTGGCAACCGACGGCGACGAAGGCCTCGCCCTCCTCGAAAGCATCCGGTCCCTTCGACCCGAGCTCCCGGTGATTCTGATCACCGCCTGGGGATCGATCCCTCTCGCCGTCGCCGGGATGCGCGCGGGCGCCGCGGACTTCATCACGAAGCCCTGGTCCAATGCGCACGTCGTGCAATCGGTGAGCACGGCCTTGGCGCTCGCCGCCGGAAAGGCCGACCCACGCGCGCCGTCCACGACGCGGGCCGAACTGGATCTTCGGCATCGCTTTCCCGGAATCGTCGGCGAGGACCCGAAGCTGCTTCGCGTTCTCGAGCTGGTCGCCCGGGTCGCTCCGACCGACGCGTCGGTTTTGATCACCGGCGAGAGCGGCACGGGAAAAGAGCTGATCGCGGAGGCCGTGCACGCGAACAGCCCGAGACGCTCCCGCCCGTTGGTCAAGGTCAACCTCGGCGGCATTTCGTCCACGCTTTTTGAAAGCGAGATGTTCGGACACGTGCGCGGCGCGTTCACGGACGCGCAAAAAGAACGTCGCGGGAGGTTCGAAACCGCCGACGGCGGGACGATCGTCCTCGACGAGATCGGCGAACTCGACCTTGCGGCGCAGGTGAAACTCCTGCGCGTTTTGCAGGACCGATCGTTCGAGGTCCTGGGCTCGAGCACGGCCCGGCGCGTGGACGTGCGCGTCGTCTCCAGCACGAACCGGGACCTGGTCGATATGGTGGCCAAGGGCTCGTTCCGCGAAGACCTCTTCTATCGGCTGAATCTGATCGCGCTTCGGGTGCCCGCGCTTCGGGAGCGGCCCGGCGACATCCCGCTTCTAGCCGAGCACTTCATGGACGGGGCGGCGCAGCGCTTCACTCGGTCGCGGCCCCAGCTGACCCCAAACGCCCTGTCGTGGTTGGCCCTGCAGGGCTGGCCGGGGAACGTCAGAGAGCTCAAGCAAACCATCGAGCGCGCCGTTCTCGTCGTGGACGGGCCTCGCTTGGAGGCCGACCATTTCGCCGCGTTAGCCGAGCTCGCGGCTTCGGGGAGCCGCGATTCCGAACTGCCGAGACCGGGAACGATGACGTTGGACGCGCTTGAAAGAGCGATGATCGAGCGGTGCCTCGGCCACGCCGCCGGCAATGTGACCCGAGCCGCGGAATCGCTCGGCATCAGTCGCGCCGCCCTCTACCGCAAGCTTCAAAAGCACGGCATCGAGGCGAAGCAGACGTGACGTTGCGCGCCAAGCTCATCGCGTACCTCGTCGCCGCGCACTTCCTGTTTGCGGCCATCGCCCTGTGGACGCTGCGCGACAGGCCGGTCGGGCTGCTGGCGGCGGAGGCCGTGCTCCTGATCTCCGCGGTCACCGGCGTTTCACTCGTTGGCGCCTGGATCGTTCCGATGCGCCTCGTGCGGTCGGGGACCCGTTTGATGCAAGACGGCGACTTCACCGCGCATTTCAGAACCACCGGACATGCCGAGATCGACGCGATGATCGCCGTCTACAACCGGATGATCGATGCCTTGCGGGACGAACGAGCGCGCGGACGCGAGCAGGAGGGATTCGTCAAGAAGTTGATCGCCGCCTCTCCGAGCGGCGTCCTGACGCTCGACCACGACGGGAAGGTCAGCTTGATCAACGCCGCCGCGGATCGGTTCCTCGAGGCCCCGGCCGGGTTCGTGCTCGGACGGCTGCTCGACACCGTCGAACTTCCGCTCGCGCGCGCGCTCGCCGAGCTTCCTCCCGGAGGCTCGGACGTCGTCACGCTGCACGGGCGCCGCCGCTTCAAATGCGTCCGGGCCACGTTTTACGATCAAGGCCACCCGCGCACGTTTTTCATAGTCGAAGACCTGACGGCCGAGCTCTACGAATCGGAGAAAGCCGCCTACGGAAAACTCATCCGCATGACGACTCATGAGGTCAACAACTCGGTCGCCGCGGTGCGCTCGCTCCTCGAGTCGATGGGGACCTACGCCGCGCAACTCACGAGCGAAGACGAGGCGGATTTCAGGAAGGGCATCGAGGTTTCGGTCACGCGTCTGGACCACCTGAACGAGTTCATGCGCGGCTTCGCGGACGTCGTGCGCATCCCGGCTCCCGAGCTGCGCCCCTGGGTCTTGAAAGACCTCGTCGACGACATCCTCGTACTGATGGGCCCCCAGCTCGCGGCGCGCCGGATCGAGGTGCGCTGGCTCGAAACGGCCGATGCCGGCTCGTCTCTCCTGGACCGCAACCAGATCGAGCAGGTCTTGGTCAACGTCGTGAAAAACGCGATGGAAGCGATCGGCGAAAACGGGCGCCTCACGTTGGCGCTGCGCCGCGAGCGGGGGCATCTCGCGCTCGAGATCGCCGACTCCGGCCCGGGCCTGGCTGAGGCGGCGCG
>JANMVW010000131.1:0-4915 GCA_031393555.1 Acidobacteriota bacterium | reverse complement strand
GACAGTCCCCTTTTTCTTACAAATCTCCCCGGATACCGATTTGATAAGAAAAAGGGGACTGTCCCCTATTTCTCACGCGTGCGGCTTGCGCACGTCCTGCAACCAGTTGAGCCAGACCGATAGCACGACGATCGTCCAGATTGCGCGCGCCCGGTCCGCCTTGCGGGCCCTGTGCTCGTCGAGGATCGCGAGCGCGGCCGTCGAATCGACACCCACGGTTGCGAGCAGCGGCGACGCCAGGAGCTCGCGCGTCCAGTCGTACAGCGGCCCGCGAAGCCAAGAGGCCAGCGGCACGGACAGGCCGCGCTTCCGCCGGTCGATGAGCGACCCCGGCAGATACCGACGGGCGTATCGCTTGAGGAAGGTTTTGGTCGTCAGGTGGCGTACGCGCTCTTCGGGAGCGAGCTTGGCCGCGAACTCCATCACGCCGACGTCGAGAAACGGCGCGCGCAGCTCGAGCGCGCAGCCCATCCCGGCGCGGTCGGCCTTGGTCAGCAGCCCCTCGGCGAGCGTGGTTTCGAAATCGCTCTGCTGGACGATGTCGAGGATGTGGCCGGCGGCCGCGTGCTTGGAAAGCGGAGATTGACCCCCGACGCCCAGGGCCGACAAGAGCTGCGGCGCGATTTGCGAGGTCCACACCAGGTGCCGGCTCAAACCGGTGAACTCGTTCCCCTCGACGAAGCGCTTGAGCAGGTACGAGATCGTCACCTTCTTGTCGCTGACGGGCAGCGCCCCGACCGCGGCCGCGATCGCGGCCTTGACCGGCCGCGGCCAGCGCGAATAGCGGTCGGCGAGCAGCGCGCCGATGTACGTGGGGTAACCGCCAAACAGCTCGTCGGCCCCTTCGCCCACCATCACGAGGCGCACGTCCTCGACGGCCCGCCGCGAGAGGATCGACGCCGGCACCCACGCGGGATCGGCCAACGGCTCACCCGACACCGACACGAGCTTCTCGATCTCGCGTCGCACGTCGGCGAGACCGATCGTGACCGACGCCCAAGGGATCCCGAGCTCCACGGCCGCGGAGGACGCGAAGGCGCCCTCGTCGTACGACGCCTCTTCAAATCGAATCGTGAAGGCCGTCAGCGGCCTGTCCGGCTGGACGCTTCGCGCGACGGCCGCGACGAGCGACGAGTCGAGCCCGCCCGACAGGAAGACCCCGCACGGAACGGCGACATCGGATTGCCGCGCAACGGCAGCGCGTAAGATGCGGTCGAACGCCTGATCCGACGTATCCGCCTTCGGGTCGGCCGAAAACCTCAGGCTCCAGAAGCGCCGGGTGCGCACGTTGCCGGCTGTGATGGTCACGACCTCGCCGGGCTTCACGCGAAACACGCCGCGAAACGGCGTCGCCGGCGCCACGAAGCAGCCGCGGCGCAGGTAGCCGGCAATCGCCTCGGGGTCGATCTCGAGCGGGATGTCGAGATCGGTGGCGAGCCCCGCGAGCTCCGACGCGAACGCCACCTCGTCGCCGTGCACCGTGTAAAACAGCGGCTTTTCTCCGGCGCGATCGCGAGCCAACACGACGCGGGGGATGCGCGGATCCCACACCGCCACCGCGAACGCCCCGATCAGATGCTCAGCGAACGCTTCGCCGTGCTCCAAGTACAGCCCCGGAATCACGGCGATGTCGGTTTCTTGCGGGATGACGTGGCCGCGCTCCTCGAGCCACGCGCGCAGCTCGCGGTGGTTGTCGATCTCGCCGTTACAGGCGACGACGATCCCGGAGTTCGGCTCGACGACCGGTTGCGAGCCGGAGTGCAGGCCGCGGATCGCCAATCGCGTCGCGCCGATCGCCCCGCCGCCGGCGGCCGCGAGTTGCTCCTCGTCGGGGCCGCGATGTTTCAAACGCCGAAGCGACGCCGCGGCGCGGCGCGTGAACGAGCCCGAGGATGTTTGCGGCGTGAGGCCGATGACTCCGCAGATCCCGCACATGTCAGCGCGCCTCCGCGAGCGGAACCGAGGCGCCCCACCAACCGGAAGCGATCGCGCGCACGGGGAACTGCGATCCGATCCAAGCGTCGAGTTCGGCGCGCTCGTTGTCCGGCGCGAGGATCAACACGGAGGTCCGGCGCGAGGTCAGCCATTCGTCTCGCTGGGAAGGAGCGACGAGGGTCGCCGGCCGTACCGCCGCGTGCCGCATCGAATACAGCACGAAGTTGCTGCGAAGCGGCGTCGCGTCCTCGCCGATGAGAGTGAGCGTCCGTCCGAGGTAAAACGACAGCCCCGGCGGGTAGCTGTCGAGGCAGGCGAGTTCCGTGTCGCCGGGGAGCGAGACGAGACGATCTGCGAGCGGCTTGGCCGAGCGAGTGCGCGCGTACCCTTCGACGGCCGGAAGCGCGACGGTCAAGAGTGCCAACGGGAAGAGCGCGAACGCCGCCACGGCGAGCGCGGCGCGCCGCGTCGCGAACGCCGCAAAGCCTAAAGCGGCGATCGCCAAAGCCACGATCAGGAACGTCGGCCACATCGACCAAAACGCGCGATCACGGACGGCCATCGCCGCGAGGCGTTCGGCATCCGCCGCGCCGCGCCCCACCGCAACACCCAGCGCACCGGCCGCGACGAGCGCCAGCCCCGCGAGCGCCAAAGCCCCGCGCGAGACCAACCGCGCCGCCCGGCCCTCGCGGTTGTGCCAAGCGTAGCCGAGGCCGCGTGCGACGAGCACCGCCGCCGCGACGACCCCGGTCAGAATGTAGCCCGGCTGCTTGGTGCGCGAGAGAGAGAAAAAGACGATCACGACGATCGCCCAGGTGACGAACAGGCGGTCGGTCCGGGTCAGGCGTCCGCGGGCCGACCAGGCCGCAATGGCCATCGGCACGAACAGCACCGTCCACGGGAAAAACGTGACGAGCAGCACCGGTCCGAAAAACCAGAACGGCTGCCCGCGGTTGAACGCCGGCGTGAAGAATCGGCCCAAGGACTCCTCGATCACGCCGTAGTGAAAAAATTCGGGGTGGACGTAAACCAGCGCCGCGAACCACGGCAGGAACAGTCCCAGGACGATCAAAAAATTCCACGGCGCAAAGACGCGGCGCAGTGCGCGCGGGCGCCCGTCCACCCAGAAAAAGGCGACGAGCACGGCGGCGGGCACGAGCGCGCCGACCGGCCCTTTCACCAGCATCCCCGCTCCGGCGGCGGCGGCGCCCGCGGCGTGCCAGCGGAGGTCGGGGGACGCGCCGTCTTCGGCGACGTACGCCGCGAGGATCGCAGCACAGGTGCAGAGCCCGAGCATGATGTCCATGATCACGATGCGCGAAAACGTGAACACCATCGGCGACGTCGCGGCGACGATCACGGCAAGCGGAGCCGTCACCGGGTCATATCGCCCCCTAAGGAACACATAGAAAAGGAGCAAGATGAGCGCCCCGCACAGGGCGGAGGGCATGCGGGCGCCCCATTCGTTGACTCCGAACGCCCGCAGTGAGACGGCGACCGCGGCAAAGTAGGCCGCCGGCTTGTCGAGGTACGGATGCCCCTCGAGGGTCGGGACCAGCCACGACCCCGAAACTGCCATCTCGCGCCCGACCTCGGCGTTTCGCCCCTCATCCGGCTGCATGAGAGGAAGCGAACCGAGCCCCGAAAAGAGCATCACGGCCGCTACCAGAAGCGCGCCAAACCCCAGGAGCGTTTCGGCCCTGGATGCGGGGATTCGATCGAGAAGTGGGCTCAAGAGCCCCACTTTACACCGAGGTCGGAGGCTTTCGGCCCGGCCGCCTTGACCCCCCCATCGGGCCGGATCGACCTTTCGGAGGCGAGGAACAAGGAGAAGACGAACATAACATCCAACTGGCCTCGCCTTGCGCGAGCGCCGCCGAAAAGCACAAAGACACGCAGGCCCGTTCCAAGAGCAAGGCGGTCGTGACGACGACGCAGACCACGCGCAGGCACACCGGGCGCGAGGGTGGGCAGCACGAAATGAAGCACTCGCGCCATCCGCACAACCGCGGTAACGGTCAGCACAGAGTCGCGCCGAAGAAGTAGAGGTGGGGGCTATAATACGTCCGCCCCCATAGCTCAGTCGGTTAGAGCGGCGGACTCATAATCCGCTGGTCCCTGGTTCGAGTCCAGGTGGGGGCATTCCTTCCATCTCAATTGCCAGCAACGGTTTGCGACCGATCACCACGCGCGCGGCTGTGGGAGACCGGCGGATTCTCGGTTCCCCGATCGCCGGCCGTAGACGGGGGCAACCTGGGGACTCACAGGCACTTCGCCCGCTGAGTTGGCGCGACCCACAATGCGTAGATTTTGCGTAGAGTTCTGGCGGGCGCTCATCGTTCCTTGTACCTGGCGTATCCGGCGCACCCGACGTACAGTTTCACCATGCCGTCAATGAGCGACGCGTTCCAAACCACGCTCGACCTGTTCAACACAGGCCTAGACCTCATGCGCCAGAACCTGCGGCGCCAACATCCACAAGCGAACGAGGACGCCATCGACCGCAGGCTCCACCAGTGGTTGTTGGAGCGTCCGGGGGCGGAGCTCGGCGACTCTGCTGGGCGGCCGATTGACGTGGACGCCAGACGCAGGTGACCTCACTCGAGGCCGCCCTTCGCAAGATCAGCACCGAGCTCACTCAGTCCGGGGTCCCGTTTGCGCTCGTCGGCGGTCTGGCCGTCTCCGTTCGAACTGAACCTCGGTTTACGCGAGACGCGGATCTGGTTGTTGCGTTGGCTACCGATGCCGAGGCCGAAGCCCTCATCCACAACCTGCGTGCCCATGACTACGGCATCGAAGCTGTTGTCGAGCAAGAGGCCGTCGGGCGGCTTGCTACGGTCAGGCTCATTCCCTCCCGTGAGCCGCAAGCTCCGGTTGTCGACCTCTTGTTCGCCTCGTCTGGGATCGAAGCGGAGGTGGTCGCCGACGCCGAGCCGATCGACCTTCTGCCGCAGCTGCGGATGGGCGTTGCCCGGACCGG